>DATCFN010000077.1:0-2827 GCA_036509475.1 Rhizomicrobium sp.
TTGCGCAGGGCTATCTCTTCGGCGAACCGCGCGCGGTGCGCGAGGATTCGGTGAAAGTGCCGGAATTCGTGTCTCAGGCGCCCGTGCCGATCATCCCGTTCAAGCGCTCGGCTTAATCTCCGAGAATATCCACCCAGCACACCCTCGCCCTCGCGCAGCGGGGGAGAGGGCAGGGTGAGGGGGTGGTGCTGCACACGACCATTTTCGAAAATGAATGACAGTGCGGTTGGCAGTCCTTAGTCTGAATTTAGCTCTTGAACCAGATCCCCAGCGCGCCTGCAGCAACAACGGCATAACCAAATTCCATAGCCCAAAAGGCTGTCGGGTTGGTTGAGCGCTTTAGATCGGCATTGGTTCGGCCCATCGCTTCACCTCGAAGCAGGCCGATAGAGAGCAAAGTCGCCGCTACTATGAAAATAATGGCAGGCATCAACCTTCTCCGTGTGTGTGCGGCCCTTCTTAGACGGGCTCGTCATACCACATGTTACCTCTACGCATTGAGCATAGGGAGCCACCCCCTCACCCAACCCTCTCCCCCACATTCGTGGGGGCGAGGGAGAAGTTTTGATGGAATGGGATGGCTCTTGTGCAAAGGATAGGTATATCTCGCTCCATGAGTCAGTTTCCCAAAATCATCTCCGGCCTCAGCGAAATCGCGCGCGATTACGATGCGCTGGTGTGCGATGTGTGGGGCGTGCTCCACAACGGGGATAAAGCGTTCCCCGCCGCCTGCGCAGCGCTCAAGACCTTCAAGGAAACGCGCGGCCCGGTGATCCTGCTCACCAATGCGCCGCGCCCGGTGTCGGATGTTGAGGAATTATTCGTCGAAAAATACGGCGTGCCGCTGGATTGCTACGACACCATCGTCACCTCCGGCGTCGCCACACGCGACGATCTGGAGCAGCGCACGAAACAGGGCAGGTTGAAAATGCTGCATCTGGGACCGGATCGCGATCGCGGCATCTTTGAAGGGCTGAATATCGAAACCGTCGATGTCGATCATGCCCAGATCGTGATGTGCAGCGGCCTTTATGATGACGAGACCGAAGGCCCAGGCGATTACACCGAACTGCTGGCGAAAATGAAGGCGCGAAGGCTCGCCATGATCTGCGCAAATCCCGACTGGCAGGTACAGCGTGGCGGCAAGCTCGTCTATTGCGCGGGGGCCGTCGCCAATGCTTATGAAAAGATCGGCGGTGAGGTCATCTATTACGGGAAACCCAAGACCGAGATTTACGACTACGTCCGCGCCGCCATGAAGGGTGCGAAGAAGCCGCTCGCCATCGGCGACGGCATGCACACCGACATCAAAGGTGCGAACGCTGCCGGGATCGACGCCCTCTTTATCGCCGACGGCGTGCATGGCGAGGATGTGAAGGAATTGACCGAGCGTCACTTGGCGGAACTGTTCGCCAAAGCGGGCGTGGCAGCCACGGCGGCGATGCGCGCGCTTGTCTGGTAGGCTGGCCGTCGATACACACACTGGACCTGCGCGAGGAGACGCCATGACCTATTATATCGACGATTTGAAGCCCGGCATGAGCGAGAGCTATTCGCGCACGGTAACGGAAGAAGATATCCAGAAATTCGGCGAAGTCTCCGGCGACATGAACCCTGTTCATTTCGACGAGGCCTATGCGCGCAAAACGATCTTCCGTGGCCGCGTGGCGCATGGCGTCATCACACTCAGCTATATTTCCAGGGTGCTGGGTATGCAGATTCCCGGCCCCGGTACGATCTTCATGGGGGCGACGACGCGTTTCAAAGCGCCGGTGCGCATCGGCGATACGGTGGTGACGATCTGTACGGTGAAGGACGTCGAACCGGTGAAGCGCCGCGTGACGTTCGATTGCGTGTGCAAGATCGGCGATACCGTGGTGGTCGAGGCCGAAGCACAGGTCATGGCGCCCGCCCGTCCGAAAGTCTGAACGCCCGCCTATGCATATCTTTCGCCACTATGACGACGTAACCGTACCATCCAAAGGCGCGGTGGTGGCGATTGGCAATTTCGATGGCGTACATCGCGGCCATCAGGCGCTGATCGCGCGTGCCCGCTTTCATGCGTACGCGCGAGGAAAGCCGACCGGCGTGCTGGCGTTCGAGCCGCATCCGCAGGAGTTTTTCCGTCCGTCACCCGAAAGTTTCCGCCTCACGCCGTTCCGCGCCAAATCGCATCTGCTGGCAGGGCAGGGCGTGGACGCGATGTACGCGCTTGCCTTCGACGCGCAGATGGCGGCGAAGAGCGCGCAGGAATTTGTCATCGACGTGCTGGTGAAGGGACTGGGCGTGTCCTGCGTGTTGGTCGGCGCCGATTTCCAGTTCGGCAAGGGCCGCGCCGGTGATGCCACGGTTCTTTCTTACACGGGCGAGATGGAAGGTTTCGGCGTCGAGATTTTCGAGCCGGTGCTGGAAGACGCCACGCACAAGATTTCCTCCACCCATATCCGTGAGGCCTTGAAGGCGGGCAAGCCGGAGGTCGCGGCGAAACTGCTTGGCCACTTTTGGAGCGTGGAGTCGCGTGTGGAGCACGGCGATGCACGGGGCCGCACCATCGGCTTTCCCACCGCCAATATGCGGCTGACCGACTGCCTGCATCCGGCCTTCGGCGTCTATGCCGTGCGCGCGACGATCTATGAAGACGACAGACCGGTGAGCCGCCACGACGGCGTCGCCAATTTCGGCATCCGCCCGATGTATGAGAGCAGGGAACCGTTGCTCGAAACCTGGCTGTTCGATTTCGACGGCGATCTTTATGGCAAGCACTTGGCCGTCGAGTTCGTCCACTACATCCGCGGCGAGGCAAAGCTGGACGGGCTTGATGCGCTGA
>DATCFN010000078.1:0-10007 GCA_036509475.1 Rhizomicrobium sp.
GCAAATCTCCCACGAACGTCCCCTTCACGATCTGGGACAGATTTTGCATTTCACGGCCTATTTCATCCTGTCTCTGCTGGTAACGGTCGCATTGAAAGCGCGGCCACGCTCGCTTTTGGCCGTGCTGGGGCTCATTGCGGCGGGCGGGGTGCTGGAGATTGTCCAAGGGTTGATCGGGCGCGACGCCGACATATTCGATGAGCTGGCCAATACGCTGGGCGCCTCCAGCGGCTGGATTTTGGGCTGGGTGCTGATCGCGCTTCTGACGTCCCGCGTGCTTGTTGGAAACCGCTCCCCGCTTTAGCCTTGCCCCCGCGTTCAAAGGGGCAAAGCCATGTTCGAAGAATTCAAAAAATTCGCGATGCGCGGCAACGTCATGGACCTCGCGGTCGGCGTGGTCATCGGAGCGGCTTTCGGCGCCATCGTCGCGTCGCTGGTCAAGGACATCATCATGCCGCCGATCGGCTGGGCGATGGGTGGCATTGATTTCTCGAACTTCTATATCCCCTTAAAGGGACCACATCTGGCCACGCTGGCCGACGCGCAGAAAGCGGGCGCCGTCACGATCAACTACGGCCTTTTCATCAACACGATCATCAATTTCGCCGTCGTCGCGCTGGCCTTGTTCGCCATGATCCGCGGCATCAACCGGTTGCAGACCAAGCCGCTGCCAGCCGATGTGACGCCACCTCCGCCGCCGGAAGACGTGGTGTTGCTGCGCGAAATCCGCGATCTGCTGAAGACCCGCTGATGCGCCGCGCTCTTATCGTGCTCGCCGCAGCCCTTGCCGGCTTCGGCGGGCATGCCATCGCGGCCGACACCGATGCGATGGCAAAAACGGTGCGCGGCTTCTACGCCGCCTATCAAACCTTCCATCCCTCGGACGGAATCCCCGGCGCGGATGGCCGCGCAAAATATGCGCCCTATACCTCCGCAAGCCTGAATGCGTTGCTCGTCCAAGCCGCCGGTGCCGAGGATCAATTCGTACACGCCAACAAGGACTCGCCGCCGCTCATCGAAGGCGACCTGTTCAGTTCCAATTTCGAAGGCGCGACGTCAATTAAGGTCGGCGCCTGCAGTGGCGACGGCAAAACCGGTCGCTGCGCCATCGACCTCACCTATGCGGACGGTAAAGACAAGCCGCTGAACTGGACCGATACGGCCTATCTGGCGAACGGTGCCGATGGCTGGCGCGTCGACGATATCGGCTATGGCGGAAACGGAGACTTCGGCAACAAAGGCCGGATGCGCGACACGTTGAAAATGGCGATCAGCGAAGCCGCCGACTGAGCAATTGTAACATCTCGGTTCTATCGCGCGTATTGGCGGTATCCCGAAAATGGAGACGAGAATGACGGAGAAAACCAAATTTCCCGTCGGCAAGACCGACGAAGAATGGAAAAGCAGTCTCGATGCCGCCGCCTATCGCGTGCTGCGCAAACACGGCACGGAGCGCCCCGGCGAGAGCCCGCTCAACCACGAAAAGCGCGAAGGCGTGTTTCACTGCGCGGGCTGCGGCAAGCCGCTCTACGATTCCCGTACCAAATATGAGAGCGGCTCCGGCTGGCCGAGTTTCTACGCGCCCAAAGACGGCGCAGTGAAGACCTCGACCGACCGCAGCATGGGCGTTGCCCGCACCGAAGTGCATTGCGCCGATTGCGGCGGTCATCTGGGACATGTGTTTCCGGACGGCCCGCAACCCACCGGCGAACGCTTCTGCATGAACGGCGCGGCGCTGAAGTTCGAACCGAAGACATGACCTTCGCCGCCGAAAAACCCGCCGGTACGAAAGCCGAAATCTACCGCGAGCTTGCTCTGCAGGCGCGCGGACTTTTCGATGGCGAGCGCGATTGGCTCGCCAATGCCGCCAATCTGTCAGCGCTGATCTTCGGCGGTCTGGATCAACTCAACTGGGCTGGCTTCTATCTGCTGAAGCAGGGCGAGCTGGTGCTGGGTCCCTTCCAGGGCAAGCCCGCCTGCATCCGCATCGCGCTCGGCAAGGGGGTTTGCGGCACCGCGGCGTCGCGGCGTGAGACGATTGTCGTGGAAGACGTCGAGAAATTCCCCGGCCACATCGCCTGCGATGCCGCGTCGCGTTCGGAAATCGTGGTACCGCTCGTCAAGGGCGGCAAGCTCCTGGGCGTACTCGATCTGGATGCCCCGGTGCCCGGCCGCTTCGACAGTGAAGACCGCGCCGGTATCGAAACGCTGGCGCAACTCTGGCTGGACGCGAGCGATCTCTAGAAAACAAAACCCCGCCCGCGACAGGCGGACGGGGTTCGAAGTTCAAACGGTCTAGCGGCGAGCGTAGTCGATGCCGGCCTGCGTTTCGTCGATGGCCTGGTCGACGAGCCTCATCGCGGCTTCGCGATGGCCGCCTTTATTGGCTTCGGACATCTGCAATTCGCTGCGCGCGGTCCTCAGCGCATCCATCGCGGCGTGCATGTGTTCTTGATAGGCCATCGCGTGGCCGATCAGAACGCCGGATGCCAGAACAACGCCCAGCGCGCCCGCCACAATCCCGCTTTTGAAAATGCTTTTCATAATATCCTCCCCGAAATGCTCAGCGGCCGAAATTGGCCGGGAACAATCTTAGCGGGGATGGAACAACCCAAAAGGGCCTTTTGGAACTTTTCCACGTCCAAAAGACCCTTGGATTCCGGCTATTCCTGCCCGTGCGCGGCAGTTTCCGCTTCGGCGCGCATCAGTTCGGCGCCGTCGGGACCGTCAAGAGCGGCCTCGGCGGCTTTACCCATGGCGGGAATCTTCTTCTTGTTCTTCTTCACGAAGGCCGCTTCGCTTTTGTCGAAATTGCGTGACGCGGCGTAGTTGCCCTCGCCGATCACGTTCTTCGCTTTCGGCCTCGCCTTGGCGCGCTTGGCTTTCTTCGCGGGCGCTTTCGCCTTCGCGACAACGCGCTTTGCCTTCGTTGCTTTCGTCGCCTTCGCTGGCGATTTCTTCTTCGCCTTCTTCACGACTTTCGCTTTGGCGGGTTTGCGTTTGGCTTTCGCGGCTTTGGCCGGCTTGGCCTTCTTGCGCGCCTTCTTTGCCATGACAGTCTCCTTCAATTTGTGTGCGAGGAATCGTCAACGCACTCGCAACGGACAATGACCACGATTGTTCCAAAGGCAAGCGCCGATCGCATCAGTTCGCGCGCGCGGACGACTTTCTTTCGCGCAGCGCCATCACATGCAACAGCGCCATCAACAACAGTCCGCCGACGATCAGTGCCACGCCCAGATAGATCACGCCGAAGACTTCGCGATCGTCGACGACGAAGGATGCGAGCAGCGGGCCGAGCGCACCGGCCAGCAACTGCGTCGCGCCGCTTTGCATCGCGGTGCGCCGCGTCGGATCCGCTTCGATGGTCATGGGCACCAGGAACGGGCCGATCAGCACCAGCACGAAGCCGAACGTCGCATTGGCGAAGAGGAACAGCCACGCCGGAGGATGCACCGTGAAGAGCGCCCAGGAACCGATAAAGACAAAGGATGACGCGATGAAGACGGTGAAATAGTGGACGCGGCCGGCCAACACCGTCGCCATCAGGCCGCCGGCGACCTGTCCCGCCAGCGAAATCCATAGCGCCGTGCGCGCCACATCGGCCGTCAGCCCCGCTTCATGCGCCATCGGTTGCAGATAGACGCTCACTGCACCAGCTGCGGCGGTGTAGATCAGCGTGGCAAGAAGCGCGACCCAGCCGCGCAAAGGCGGCATGCCGCTCGTCTTCTCGTCTTTCACCAGCGGCGCATAGCTGCGCGGCGCAAAAAACGCAGCAACGATGCCGGTGAAAGCCGTCAGCGCCAGTGCTGCAAAACCGCCTTCCGAGCCAAAATGCGGGATGACATAGACAAAGGCCAGCGCCAGAAGCAGCTGGGCGGATACGATGCTGGTGAAAAAGATGCCCGCCACGCGCTCCGGCGTCTGGCTGCGCGCAATCATGCCGACGGTCAGCCACAGCAACACGCCTTCGGGAAGCCCGGCGAGCGTCCGGGCGATCATCAACGCGCCATTGGAGAGTGGGATAGAGGCAAGATCGAGAAGCCCCAGCGCCAACACCGCGCCCCCTGCGATCCAGCGCAGATGAACCGGCTTCAACACCGCGCCGCAAAGCCCGGCGCAGAGTCCAATCGCCAGGCTCTCCAGCGTCGCGCATTGACCGATCCCCGCATCGGTCAGCCGCCCGGCATCGGCCAGCGCGCCCAAAAGCGCCGGCATGACGCCGATCATCAAAAGCGAAAGCGTTCCAAGGAAAATGGCGGAGGTGGCGGCACCGGGTTCGACCGGCGGCCCGATGGCTTCGCTCACGGCAAATTCATCTGCGATGGTCATGCGCCGCCAACATGGCAGGCAAAGAGGCGACCGCGCAAATCCGCGGCCGCCTCTTTCTTTGGAAAAAACTATTTCAGATTGTCGGTCGAACGGATGAAGCCCGCCACCGTGTCGTGCAATTCCTTCAACGAAGCCTCATGGGCATAAACCATGTGGCCTGACTGATAGTAGTGATACTGGATGTTGCCCTGCAGCGCCGGCGGGATCGGCAGATGATGCATCTCGTACCAGCCTTCATAGTAAGGCGTGGCGAGATCGAAATAGCCGCCGTTCAGCAGAATCTTCAGGTCCGGATTGTATTTCATCGCATTGGCGAGGTCCGGCATGACGTTGGTGGCGCCGGGGAATGCAAAGCCGGCATTGGGCTGCTTGTGCTTGAATTCCCACCACTTAAAGACGTCGATTTCCGGCTGATAGGTCTTGCCCTGTCCGTAGCTCAGATCGGCGCGGACATAGTTGTTGAAGGCCGAGACATAGGCCGAGCTGATCGCCGCCGATTGCGGATCGTAGTCGGCTTCCTTGCTGAGCGGATCGAGGCTGGGTCCGGAGAAGCGCGTGTCGAGACGCCCCGTTGTCATGTCGTTCGAGTCCTGCAGGTTCTTGGTGAACTCGCCGCCATCGATGCGCAGATTGGCTTTCAGGATATAGCCGACCGGAAGGCCGGTGAACTGATTGAGCTTTTGCGCGATCGCCAGACGCCGCGCCGCCGGCAGGCTGTTGCCCGCGGCCAGAGCCAGGCCGTAATCGGTCATCGCCCAATGTTCGACCGATTGCACGAAGGCGGTGAGGTTGGCGGGCTTCTGGCCCGGTAACTTGTTGTGATACCAGGCCGTCGCCGCATAGGTCGGCAGCGCGATCTGATACGGCAGGTCCATGCCGGGATTGGTTTCCGGGCCGTCCGGGCTGAGATCGAAATTCAGGATGGCCGACAGCAAGATCACGCCGTTGAAATCGATTGCGTGGTTGGTTTCCAGATCATTGACCAGAACCGAGGCACGCGGCGTGCCGTAGCTTTCGCCGAACAGATATTTGGGCGAATTCCAGCGATTATACTTGGAGAGGAATTCCTGGATGAAGCTGGAGAAGGCCTGCGCGTCGGGATCGACGCCGTAGAAGGCTTTCTCCTTGTCCTTGCCCGCGATGCGGCTGAAGCCGGTGCCCGGCGCATCGATAAACACCAGATCGCTGGCGTCGAGCAGGCTGTATTGGTTGTCGATCAGCTGATACGGCGCCGCCGGTGTGTGGCTGTCATCCGCTGTCACGACGCGCTTGGGTCCGAACGCGCCCATGTGCAACCACACGGTCGAGGAACCGGGGCCGCCGTTGAACAGGAAGGTGATCGGACGATCCGCCGCCGCCGCGCCGCGCTTGGCGTAATAGACGAAGAACATCGAAGCCTCGGGCGAGGATTCGTCGCCCTTCGCATCGGGGTTTTTGGCGCCGCCATTTTGCGCGGCGTCGTTCCAGTCGGCGGGATGGACAACCAGTGTGCCGGCCGTCGCCTGATAGGACACGCCCACGGCCGAACCGTTGCTGACGGCTTCCTCGGATTTGAAGAATTTGCCGGAATAGAGATCGGGATGTGCATCGCCCGGCTTGTTCGGCGGTGCGTCCGCCGCCAGAGCCATCGCGACAGTCGCCGTCAAAATGACGGCGGCGAGGCCGATATAAGCGCGTTTCATGGAATGTCCCCTTCTGCCGGCCTTCGCCGGATTTGCTGTCGCGCGAAAGCGCCGGTGTTCGGAACCACGAAAGACGCCCCGATGAAGCGCCTAAGCCGCGTTTCGCATGGGTCCCGCCGGTTTATCTTAACGGTGTCGCACAGCGCCGCAACTGCCGAACCCCGACACACACGCATAGCTGCCCACATTTCCGTGAAATTGCTTGCCGGAATGACATGTTGCGCCGCGAGATAAATTCCGCCGCTGTCTGGTATATCGTCGGACCATGTTTGCAGACCTTAGGCGCACAATCAGGCATCAGCTCGCCGAACTTCGTGGCAAGAGCATCGCCGAATTGAGCCCCGGCCTGCTGGGCTCTCTGCTGATGCATGGCGGGGCGCTGCTGCTCATCATTTTCCTTTTCATCCGCGGCGCGCATGAGGTCCAGCAGAAACAAAGCCCGTTCCTGCCTGTCGACGTCGTGCCGCTCGGTCCCGAAACCACCGCACCGCCGACGGCGCAGCACTCCGTCGTGCCGCAGCAACGCGCCTCGCGCGGGCCGCAAGGTTCTCCAAAGCCGGAAGGCAGCGCACCGAACAAGACCAAACCGCTGCCGGACGAACTCGAACTGAAATTGAAGAACCTCTCCAAGCTGCGCGCGCCGAACAGCGATCTCAGGATCGAGAATGACGGCACGTCCGACACCACCGCATCGAATGACGGCGCGCCGGGCAATGCGGCCTATGCGGTCAAAGATTTCATCCGCGCCCAGGTCTTGCGTCGCTGGAGTCTGGACTTGGGCAAACTGGCGGGACGCAATTTCGTGATCGCCCTCCATGTCGATCTTTCCGCACAGGGCTTCGTCACCAGTGTCGCCTTCGAGGACCCGCAGCGATTCAAAAGCGATGCGCTCTATCGCGACATCGCGATCAGCGCGCGCAACGCGGTGCTGCTGTCGTCGCCGATCAAACTACCGGACGGTCAGTTCAGCGATGGCCTCAGCGTGACGCTCAATCTCAATCCGCGCGACACGCAACGCTGACGCGCAAAATCACGGAAGTTCGCGGGCAACGCGAAAGCCGGAGAGGCTGGAATAGTCGTAATCGCCGCCATTGTCCGACAGCGCGCCGCTGCGCGCGGCGGAGCGGACAAACACCGGCACATTGTCCCACGATCCGCCGCGGATGACGTGCTTGCTGCAACCGCCCGATACCCAGGGCCGGCCATCCGCCGGTGCGCCGACATAGGACGGATGCCAGCAATCGGCCGTCCACTGCCATGCCGTGCCAAGCACGCCGTAGAGTCCGAACGGATTGGGTTTGAAGCTGTCGACGTCGGCCAGCACATGATCGTCATACTGGCTGCCGCAACCATTGCAGTCGGCGTGGCCAACGCCGATCTCATTGCCCCACCAACGCGCCGTCGTGGTTCCGGCGCGCGCGGCATATTCCCATTCCGCTTCGCTCGGCAGGCGATAGGGACCGGCGGTTCTCTTCAGTTCAGGATGCGCGGTGCGCGCGCGCGCGTTGAGCCAGTCGATATAGGCCTGCGCGTCATGCCAATCGAGGCATACCGCCGGCCAGCGCGGCGGCTCCACTTCTTCGGGCGGATAGGCGTGGCCTTTGCCGTCATTGTGCCAGCGCATGTTGAGCAACGTGTTGCACGGCGCCGGCTGATAGCCGGTGTCTTCGAGAAAGAGGGTGAACTGCCGGCTCGTCACATCGAACTTGCCGAGCGCAAAGGCGCGTACCGACACGACATGACGTGGGCCTTCGGCGTCGAAGTGGCCGGGCTCTGCGGCGGGGCTGCCCATAACGAATTTTCCCGCCGGTATGCCGACCATCACCGGGCAGTCCACGCATTCGGTGAATTCGCGCGCGGTCTGATCCTGCGCCCGCGCCGCGCCCGTCAAAACAAGACCGAGCGTCATCAAAGCCAAAAAAATCCCGGGAAATCGGCTCATCTCGCTCAAACACCAAGGTTACACGTCAGCAATAATTAACATTGTAAGCTTATCAGGGAGGCGGAGCCCGAGATACGCCGCATGACCAGCTCAAGAATTTCGAACTTTTCCGCGCTGATGGAACTGCAAGCCGCGCCGATCAATCCAGACTGGATTCTGGACGGCGCACCCGTCGCGCGCAATCGCATATTGGCCAACAGCACCGATCGCTTCGCCTGGACGATGCTGTGGGATTGCACAGCCGGACAGTTCAACTGGATTTATACGGTCGACGAGACGGTGCACGTCATCGAAGGCAGCGTCACCGTCACCGATATGGATGGCTCGACCAATACGCTCGGCGCCGGCGACATCGCGTTCTTCCCCGCCGGCACGACGGCGCATTGGCATATCGAGAACTACGTGCGCAAAGTCGCGTTCTGCCAGCGCCCGGTGCCGCTCGCCGTCGGCCTTCCGCTGCGCACCCTGCGCAGACTGATCGACCAGCTTCGCAAAGTCACCGATCTCATCCGCGCCTCGCTGGCCCAACCCGTCGCCGATACAGGTGCGGAGGTGCAGGCACCGCAGATCGGAACGCCCGTCGCGCATTTCAAAGACGGCAATGCCCGTCTCGCCGGTTCGCGCTCACCGCGCGTGTGAGGTTTATTTCTTTACCGCCGTCGCCAGAAGGCTGGTGCGCTGGTTCCACTGGAACTGGCTTTGCACAAGCTGCAAGCCAACGATGCCGGTCGCGCCGAGCGCCTTCGTCTTTTCTTTCAGTTCGTGCAGGCATTCGTCGTAAGAGTTTTCGTTGACGCCTTCGACCGAGACATAAACGACGCCGAGCGCCGCTTCGCCGTCTTCCAAATGTGCAAGTGTGCTGATCCGCATGGCGTTCTCCTAATTCCCGCCGTCAACGGCTTTATAGACCGACAAAGAATGTTCGAACGGTCCCGATTCCAGCGCCAAAGCGCCCTGGAACGGCTTGGCGAGAATGACGGTGATAAAAAGCAGCATCCCGATCATCAGCGCCAGCGTGCCGGACATCACGACATGCGGCCACCACAGATCCATGTAGAGCATCCAACTCATGGCGACGACGATGGTCGCGCCGCCGATAAGGCCAAGCCACAGGAGCCACGGCACTTCTTCGCTCGCCTGCAACGTCCGCTTGTTGCGCGCCGCCGTCACCGCGGAGAACTGCTGGAGGAATTCGCGGTTGATGGAGGAGTCGCGCGTGACCGGCTCCATATGCGCGAACTCGCGATAGATTTCTGCGATCTGGCGGCGCGCTTCCGGCGCTGCGCCGCCGGTCTTGGCTTGAATTTCCCATTCCTTGCTGACGACTGCTTCGGTATAGCCGCGGATATGTTCGCGCATCGCGGTCAGTTCCGCTGTGTCCATGCCGTTGGTCTGGCGATACATGGTGGTCAGCGTCGAGGCTTCGGCCGCGACGTTTTCCTTGGCGTCGCCATAAGCTTCCCAAACGACGACGACGAGGAAGCCGAGCATCACGGCATAGATCGTTCCCGCGGTCAGAAAGATCGGCACGAGCACATCATTGTGCCCTTCGCGCACTCTCTCACGCAGGAATTGGCGGGCGGCGAGCACGCAAAGTCCAGCCAGAACCGCTGGCGCGAAAACGACAACCAGCGCGAGCACAAAGGTGTTCACAGCATCCCCCAAAAGCTTTTCGGCGCGTCGCGAATCTGTGGCTTACGCGTGTCGTGCGCAAGTGCAAGCGATCACAATGTCACAAATCTTCCAGCGCCACCGTCCCGAGGATCGAGGCGGCAACCGCCGAAAAATTTCGCTTTGGAAAGGCTGGCGCACCCGAAGGGATTCGAACCCCTGGCCTCTGCCTTCGGAGGGCAGCGCTCTATCCAGCTGAGCTACGGGTGCGTGGCGGGTGCTATAGCGCAAGGACCATCGCACCCGCAAATCACCACCTATTTCGCCGTCGTCAGTTCCTTCATCAGGCGATAGGTGAATTCCACTGTCGAATAAAAGTCCTTGATCTCGTGGCGCTCGTCGCGGCCATGCATGCGAAGGTCATGCAGGTCATTCCAGCC
>DATCFN010000079.1:0-11993 GCA_036509475.1 Rhizomicrobium sp.
AGATGCCGGCCGCCGAACTCGCGAAAATCCAGATGACCGCGGTTTCATTCACCAATGCGCTCTACGGCGATGAGCAGAAGAAGATCGCGGCCCGCGTCGGCGCGCGCTTCGTCAACAGCGCCATGATGGCGACGTTGATGGGGGCGGTGGTGTCGGACGGGCTGGAAGACGGCCGCGTCGTCAGTGGCGTCGGCGGTCAGTATAATTTCGTGGAGCAGGCATTTGCGTTGCCCGATGCGCGTTCGATCATCAGCCTGAACGCGACGCGCACCGCCGGCGGCAAAACGACATCGAACATTCGCTGGTCCTATGGTCATCAGACAATTCCGCGTCACTTGCGCGATGTCGTTGTGACGGAATACGGCATCGCCGATCTGCGCGGCAAAACGGACAGCGAGGTCATCGCCGCGATGCTGTCGATCGCGGATTCGCGTTTCCAGCCGGAACTGATGCGCGCTGCGAAGGATGCGGGAAAATTGCCATACCAGTATGAAATTCCCGCGATGCACCGCGACAACACGCCTACGCGCATCGCGCAAGCACTGGCTCCTTTGCGTGAATTCCTGCCGCCATTTCCCTTTGGCAGCGATTTCACACCGACGGAGCAGCGCCTTCTTCCGGCCTTGGGGCTTCTGAAGTCTTCGTCATCTTTCGCGCTGTTCAATCTGGGCCTGTCGGGCTTGTTTGCGAGCGAGAGTGCGCCGTCGAAAGAGGCGCTTGCGCGCATGGGTCTTGACGCGCCCAAATCGCTTTCGGACCGGATTTACCGCCTTCTCCTGCGTGGGGCGCTCGCGAAAGCTGAGGCTTGATCGTCGCGGCGCGGGCCGTGACAAGGGTAAGGCGTTGGAAGATGATGCACGCTTGTCGCTATCGCATCGGAGAATTCCATGAAAGCCGCCGTCTACTACGAAAACGGCCCACCCAGCGTTCTCAAATATGAAGACGTGCCGGACCCAAAGGTTTTTCCCGGCGGTCTTCTGATCCGCGTCGAAGCCATCGCCATCGAGGGCGGCGACGTTCTCAATCGCGCCCAGGGCGCGCTGATGGGTTCGCCGCATATCGTCGGTTATCAATGTGCCGGCGAGATCATCGAGTTGGGTGAAGGCATCACCGGTTTCAAAGTCGGTCAGAAGGTGGTGACAACCAACGCGTTCGGCTCCCATGCCGAACTACGCGTGGTGCCGTCGCTGGTCGCGTGGCCGCTGCCGCCGGGCATGGACGTAAAAGCCGGCGCCGTGATTCCCGTGCCGTTCGGAACGGCGGACGATTGCCTTTTTGAGTTCGGTCATCTGAAGAAGGGCGGCACGGCGCTTATCCAGGCAGGCGCGGGCGGCGTGGGTGTCGCGGCCATCCAGCTTGCCAAGCGCGCAGGCGCGCGCGTCTTTGCGACCGCGTCCAGCGACGAGCGTCTCGAACAGCTTAAATCGCTCGGCATGGACCACGGCATCAACTATCGAACGGAAGACGTCGTGAAAGCGGTGATGAAACTGACAGGCAATCAGGGCGTTGATGTCGTCGTCGATCCGGTTGGCTCGACATTGCAGGCCAGCATCGCCTGTCTGGGCAATCGCGGCGTCGTGAGTTTAGTGGGCCATGCGGGGCGCGAAGACACACTGATTGATGCGCGACCGCTCATGCAGGGCAACAAATCGGTGACCGGCGTATTCCTTGGCGCTGAGATCGCAACGCCGCGTGTTCATAACAATATCCAGCGGCTCATCGACGAAGCGGCGCGGGGCGAGTTGAAGGTTGTTATCGACAAGACATTTCCGCTGTCCGAAGCCGCCGCCGCACATGCCTATATCGAGAGCCGCGCTGCCGTGGGCCGCGTATTGCTGATCCCCTGATTCGGAGTTTCCATGCGTAGGATTTTGCTCGCTTCGATTTTGCTGTTGTTGCCGTCGCTGGCGCAGGCCGGCGATCCCGCACCTGTCGCACAGTGGATACAGCTCGCACCCGGCGGTGGCAGCGAGGTGCGCATCGTGATGAACGCCGCGTCCTGCCCTTCTGTGACGGTGGATGGTGCATCGGTCGTGACGACCGAACGTGCGGCATCGAACGCCAATTTTGCGATTCATCTGTGCCGTGCGCCGATAGCGGCTGGTGCGAAGACTGCGTCGCTGAATGGCGTGGCGTTGCCTCTGTTTCACAGTATGCCCAAGCGCATCATGGTGTTCGGCGATACCGGCTGCCGCATCAAAGGCGCGGTCGTTCAGGATTGCAGCAGCCCGACGGAATGGCCGTTTCCGGTGATCGCAGCGCTGGCGGCAAAAATGAAACCCGATCTCGTCATCCATGTGGGTGATTATCTCTATCGCGAGTCGCCGTGCCCCGCGGGCAACGCGAAATGCGCGGGCACGCCGTATGGAGATAACTGGCCGGCCTGGGCGGCGGACTTCTTCACGCCCGCGCAGCCATTGCTCGCGTCATCGCCCTGGGTGTTCGTGCGCGGCAATCACGAGGATTGCGAACGCTCGGGCCTCGGCTGGCTGCGTCTGCTCGGGCCGCTGCCGGTCAATCCGGTCGCCGGATGCACCGGACATATTCCGCTCTACAGCGTACCGCTGGGCGATGTGAATCTCGCGGTGATGGATGACGCCGACGCACCGGATACCAGCGTCGACAGCGATCTGCGCACGGAATACGAGGCCGACTTCGCGGCGCTGGCGAAAATGAACACCCCGCCGCTTTGGCTTGCCATGCACCGGCCGATCTGGGGCGCGATCACATTGTTCGGTATGGACGTCGGCGGCAATCGCACGCTGATCGCGGCGTTCACCGATCCGCATGCGCTGGATCGTGTCGCGCTGATGCTGTCCGGGCATATCCACACGTTCGAAGCCTTGAACTATCGCCCGAAACTGCCGCCGCAATTGGTCGCGGGTTTCGGCGGTACGGACCTGGACGCGGCACCGGCCGATCTTGCGGGCATCAACCTGAGCGGAACGACGGTGAAAGACGGCTTGTCGCTGGGCGGCTTTGGCTTTCTGATGATGGTGCGGCAGAAGACGGGCTGGCAGATCGACGTGTATAAAGTGAACGGCACCGTCGAGGAGCGCTGCCAGTACGCCAACCGCCGCCTCGACTGCAAAAAGGCCTGATGGATGTTCGGTGAAATCTTCGACGTCAGCTCCAGCCAAAGCGCGATATGGGCCGTGGTGCTCGGCGCGCTGCTTGCGACGGTCGGCGGTTTCGCGGCGACCCAGATGGAACGTGTCGTGGAGCACCGCAGGCGCGAGCGCAACGCAGCGCTGTTCTTCGGCGAACTTCTCACCACGCTGCAGATCATCCTGCGGTTTGCCAAGTCCACACATGGCCGTGGCGATCCCTTTGGTCCGATCACGCTGCGCATGCTGCGCTCGGCGCGCAAGGAAATCGAAATTTACGATCGCAACCGCGAGCAGCTTTTCGACCTGCACCATGCCGAGTTGCGCGCGCAGGTGCAGACGCTGGTGATCCGCCTGACCATGCCGCTGGAAGGTATTTTCGAATCCACGGTGGAGATCAACGCCTATCAGCTTCAGCTGCGCACCACGGCTGCCGGAGAGGAAATGCGCGCCGAACTGGCGGCCCGCATCGCCGAGCTGCGCGAACAGCGTGACGGTGGTTTTGAATTTATCGTCGAAGTGATGGACGAACTGCCTTCTATCATTCGCGATCTGCAACCGCTGTCTGGCCACGCCTTCCGCAATGTGGACGAGGTCGTGACCCGCATCGGTCAGCCGCTTGCTATTTCAGATTGAGATCCGCGCGAACGTCCAGCAGTGGCTGCTGGCTCACCTTCACCAAACCCTCGCCGGGGCGATCCAGATCCATCACCAGTGTGATGATAGAGGCGACGACGAGCGCCATGATCGCGGCCGGCCAAACCCGCCGCGCGCCCGCAAGGCCGCTGGCATAACCGGCGAACCCCAGCACCACGAAAGCGATGGCGCCGAGCAGGAAGAACACTGCGGCGGCGACATGGTTTCGATCGGCGGTGGTGCGCCGCTCCTCCGCATCGCTGAGCGCGTTGACGGCCTGCGCGAACAGGCTGGCCGCCGCCGATCGCGTATCGGCGGCGAAGGCTTCGTCGGCGACGCGCCAGAGACCGGCGACGATGCGGTCCAGTGCGGCGGTATCCTGAAGCAATTTCTGCTCATCGGAACTGCCGGGGCTCATGGCGAGGCGCGCGTCCAGATATTGCCGCGCCAGCGGCGCCGCTTCCGCGGCCTGCTTGGCTTCCAGCAGACTCGCGCGCTGGGCGACGGTGGAGATCGCGTTGGCCTCAACCATCACCGCGTCCTTGCGCGCCTCGAACTGGCTGAGTGCCAGCGAGAAGGTGAAACCGATCATCAGCGACAACAGGCCCACCAATGCGGCCTCGAACGTCGTGATCTGCTTGCGCGTTTCCGGGTCCTGGTCGCCGAATTTCCGGGCGAACAGGCGTCCCCCCTCCGCGGCGCCATAGATGATCAGCGTGGTGACAGGCAAAACGATCCACTGGCTGACACCATACAGCCACTCACTACCCATGCCGGCCCCGCAAATCATGTCGACGGCGCGAGACTAGGAGGTTTGCGCCAGGCTTTCCACGCGGCGATCCGCCGACGGATTCTTCAGTATGATTCCGAACAACCCTTTGCCGTTGAAGCGCCGCGCATCAGGCCGGCCCGGCTCGGCCTCGCAGATCAACACCCTGAAATCGCGATGCGTCCTTACAAAGGCGTTGAAGCCCCAGTTGGTATCGATGTCGTCGACCACGATCGCGCCGCCCGGCCGCAGAATGTCCCAGGCGCGGTTCAGTTCGAAGCGCACGTTGCGCTCGGTATGCAGACTGTCGTGAACAAAAAGATCGATCTGGCCGAGGCGGTCCAGTAACGGCGGCAGGCGCCGGCGGCTCGCGCCTTCGATCAGCGTCCAGCGATGCAACAGATGGCGTCCGACGGCCGCGCCTATCTGTTTGCGTATCGCCGGATCGAGCGGCGCCCGGTCGATACTCCACAGATGCCCGGCGCGATTGCGTTCCATCGCCTCCAGAATGAAACGCGAAGTCAGCCCGTGCGCCACGCCGGTTTCGACGACATGCACCGGCCGCAAATGCCGCGCCAGGCGCCAGATGGCACGCACAAAGCCGCGGTCGCCATCGTGGAGTCCGTCAACCCCGGTGGCGATGTGCTGCGCTTGCAATTCGCCGTTCACCTGCGGCCACAGCGTTCCGAATTCCGCACGGGTTTCCGTCGGCAGTTTCACGCCCAGCCATTCGTTCAGCTTGCGCTCCCAATCTGGATCGGCATCGGGGTTGTAAGGCGGGCGCTTGTGCTCGCGGCTCTGCACCATGCGGTCGCGCAAAATGTCCCAAGCTGAGATCGGACGGGACAGCACGGCGAGAGCGCGGCTGGGATGCTGGGCGGCATAGCGAATGGCGGACACAAACATGGGACGACTCCTGTTCGCGCGATTCCCGAAATCGCGCAGGTCATCCCCGGTAGGATCGTTCGAGCAAAAAGCGCGCCAGAGCAGCGCGTTTGCTTAACGGCCGATACGCTTTGCGGCCTGCACGGCATTCTCCAGTGCATTCAGGAATTGCGAGCGGTCCTGCTTGGTGAAGCCCGCATTGAAGGTCTGCTGGCCCGTGGCCTCGCGCAGATGCTGGTGCAGGTCGCGCATACCCAGCGCCATGCCGATGCTTTGTTCGCTGAACGGTTTGCCGGTTGGCCCCAGCACCGCCGCGCCTTTTTTCAGGCAGCGGGACGCCAGCGGAATATCGGCGGTGATCGCGATATCGCTTGCGCCGATATGTTCGGCAATCCAGTCGTCGGCTGCGTCGGCGCCATGCGAAACGATCACGGTCTTCACGCGCGGATTGAAGCTGGGCCGGATGCCGCCATTGCTGACGATGTGAACGGTGAGGCCATGGCGGTCCGCCACGCGCTCCACCTCCGGCTTTACCGGACAGGCATCGGCATCAACGTAGATTTCCGGGAGGGCAGGGATTTCAGGAAGGGCTAGGATTTCAGGCAACGCTTGGCCCCCGTTTAGCGTTAACACAGGCATAGGCCGTATTTTGACACAAATATTCTGTAAGCTCTTACCTTATCGCGCATTGCATCGCGCATCGCTTTTTGGAGGTTTGCCGTGGGTATTCTTTGGTGGATCGCACCGGCCCTGGTAGCCGCGTTCGGCGTCGTTCTGGCGATGGGCGGCATCGGACATCTCACGCGCGGCAATATCGGCGGCGGCGGCGGACGCGTCGCCGTGGGCAGCGCGATCGGCGCGCTGGGCTTGGCGGTCGCATTGTTGGCGCTCAATACACAGCTTTTCGCGCGCCTCACCCATGAAGGGGCCGTGGCCGATGTCAGCGTGAAGGCGTTGAATCCGGCGGCCAGCACTTACCTCGTCACCATCACGCGGCTCGACCTGCCGGACGTCGTGCAGACCTGCACCTTACAGGGCGATGAGTGGATCATCGAAGGGCGCGTGCAGAAATGGCAGCCCTGGGCCAACGCTGTCGGCCTCGACAGCACCTATGTGCTGGAACAAATCTCCAACAAATATTTCACCGCCGAGCGCGGCAACGGCAAGCCGATCACCGCCTGCGATCTGCAAGGCCCGAAACCCGCCATCGATCAATACATTCCCGGCTCGTGGCTGGCGTGGCTGGCGAGCCATTCGTTTACCGAGCAACGCCGTTTCGGTTCGGCCAACTACATGCCGCTGGCGGATGGCGCGATGTACCGCGTGGTGATGACGCAGGCGGGCCTCAATGCCGAGCCGGAAAATTCGGCGGCCGAAAAGGCGAACACGTCGCGGCCGGACGGGCAGTAATCGCTATCTGAAACGGGCGGCGTGGTGATAGACAGCGCGCCATGGCAGCCCCGCTTCTTACCTTGCAGGACATTCGCACCCGTTTCGGCAACACCCAGTTGCTGGACGGCGCGGCGCTATCCGTCGGCGCGGGCGAGCGGCTGTGCCTTGTGGGGCGCAACGGTTCGGGCAAGTCCACGCTGCTGAAAATCGCGGCGGGGCTGATGGAGCCGGACACGGGCACGCGTTTCGCGCAGCCAGGCGCGATTATCCGTTACCTGCCGCAAGAACCGAGCCTCGCCGGTTTCGCCAACACGCGCGAATATGTCGAAGCCGGTTTGGGCGAGGGCTACGACACCAACCGCACCCACTATCTTCTCGGCAAGCTGGGGCTGACCGGCGAGGAAAGCCCCGCACATCTTTCCGGCGGCGAGGCGCGGCGCACGGCGCTGGCCCGTGCGCTGGCGCCGATGCCGGATATTCTTCTGCTGGACGAGCCGACAAATCATCTCGATCTGCCCGCCATCGAATGGCTGGAAGAAGAGTTGCAATCGCTGCGCAGCGCGCTGGTTCTGATCAGCCATGACCGGCGCTTTCTGGAAGATTTGAGCCGCGCGACGGTGTGGTTGGACCGCGGGCAGACGCGGCGGCTGGATCGTGGTTTCAAGCATTTCGAAAACTGGCGCGACGAGGTGCTGGCGGCGGAAGAGCTCGAACGCCACAAGCTCGACCGCAAGATCGCGATGGAAGAAGATTGGGTGCGTTACGGCGTCAGCGGACGGCGCAAACGCAATGTCAAACGCATGGCCGATCTGCATGCGTTGCGACAGGGCCGCCGCGAACAGTTGCGCGTCACGGGCCAGGTGAACCTTGCCGCCAGCATGGGCGATGAAGGCGGATCGCGCGTCATCGACGCCAAGAAGATTTCCAAATCTTTCGGTGAGAAGATCGTGGTGGACGATTTCTCGGTTCGCATCATGCGCGGCAATCGCGTCGGCGTTGTCGGTGCGAACGGCGCAGGAAAGACGACGCTGCTCAATATGCTCATTGGCAAGCTCAAGCCCGACACAGGCAATGTGAAGATCGGCACCAACGTGCAGATGGCGTCGCTGGACCAAAACCGCGTTGCGCTCGACCCCAATACCATCGTCGGCGCGGTGCTGACCGGCGGCAGTGGTGACATCGTGCATGTCAGCGGCGAGGCGCGGCATGTCGTGTCCTATCTAAAGGACTTTCTGTTCACGCCCGCGCAGGCGCGCACGCCGGTGAAGGTGTTATCCGGCGGCGAGCGGGCACGGCTGTTGCTGGCGAAGGTGCTGGCGGTGCCGTCGAACCTGCTGGTGCTGGACGAGCCGACGAACGATCTGGATCTGGAAACGCTCGACCTGCTGGAAGAGATGATCGCGAATTATCCCGGTACCGTGATCGTGGTGAGCCATGACCGCGATTTCCTGGACCGTGTGGCGACGAGCGTGCTGATGGCGGAAGGCGCGGGCAAGTTCATCGAATATGCCGGCGGCTATTCTGACATGCTGAGCCAGCGCGGCTTCGGCGTGGAAGCGAAAGAAGCGCGCGTAACGAAAGTGCCGAAGTCCTCCGAACCAAAAGAACGCCGCCGCGCCGAAGGTCCGGCAAAGAAACTGTCCTTCAACGATAAGCATGCGCTGGACACGCTGCCGGCCAAGATGGCGGCGCTGGAAAAGGACATCGCGGCTTTGCATGTGAAACTGGCGGACGGCGATTTCTACGTCCGCGATCCGAAGGGATTCGCCGCCCAATCCGCGAAACTGAAAGAGGCGGAAGCGACGCTCGCGTCTTCGGAAGAACGCTGGCTGGAACTGGAAATGTTGCGCGAGGAATTGGCGCGCTCCTCCTAACACCGTCATCGCCCGCTTTATGCGGGCGACCCATTTCCTTTTTCTCAAAGCCAAAATGGGTTGCCCGGACAAGCCGGGCAATGACGAACTGGATAGACAATGCGTCAAGCCGCCAACTTCAATCCATCACCCGACCACAACCCGATTAGCGCCGCTTCGACCTCGCGGGCCGATGTCATCTGGCACAGTTGCGATTTCGCGGCGCGGCGCGTTTCGGCGTCGGCCGGATGCGGCGCGTATTCGACATACCATCCAAGATGTTTGCGGAAAATCTTGAGGCCGTGTTTTTCGCCATAGAAATTCAGGCTGTCGCGCAGATGGTTGAGCACGATGGCCAGACGTTCCGGCATATCCGGCTCGACCACCCTGCCGCCATTTGCGAGCGCACGATCAATTGCCGATGCAGCCCAGGGTCTTCCGTAAGCCCCACGACCGATCATGATGGCGTCGGCGCCGGATTGCGCCAGCGCTTCGCGCGCACTTTGCGCATCGATGACGTCGCCGTTGACGATCACCGGAATTTTCACCGCCGCCTTCACCGCCGCCACAGCGCGCCAGTCGGCAACGCCTTTGTAGAATTGCTGGCGCGTGCGGCCATGCACGGTGATCGCTTTCACGCCGATCTGTTCGGCGCGTGCGGCGAGTTCCGGCGCGTTGATGCTGGCATGGTCCCAGCCCAGCCGCATCTTCAACGTGACGGGCCGCGTGGTGCCTTCGACCGCCGCACCGATCAGACGCATGGCCAATTCAGGATCGCGCATCAGCGCCGAACCGGATAACGCGCCTGTCACTTCCTTCGCGGGACAGCCCATGTTGAAGTCGATGATTTCCGCACCGGCTTCTTCCGCCAGCTTCGCGCCGCGCGAAATCCAGTGCGCCTCGCGCCCGACAAGCTGCACCACCATCAGCGGCAGCCCTTCACCCACAGCAGCGCGGCGCACCACATCCGGCCTTCCGTTCGCAAACGCATCGCAGGCGACCATTTCGGTCGCGACATAAGGTGCGCCCAGTTTCGACGCGGCGCGGCGGAACGGCAGATCGGAGACGCCCGTCATCGGCGCGGTCAGCACGCGACCCGCGATGTGAACTCCTCCGATCTCAAAACCCTGCAGCACCGGCCAGCCTTCCACGACAACGAGCCTGCAATGGCGCATTTCGCGCGAAATTGCCAGTATCGGGTGATGACCGGCCGCGGATCGCGGGCGGTTCCTTTCTTAATTTTTCTCGGACTCGCAATGACAGACGCACCGCGCATCGCAGAACCCTACCGGCTGGTGAACGCGCGGCATGGCTGCATGCTGGTCAACGCCAACGATATTTATGTCGGCCGGGCGATCTTGAACTACGGCGAATATGGCGAGCTGGAATTCCAGTTCCTGCGCCAGTTGCTGGTGCGGCCCGGCATGATCGTGGAGATCGGCGCCAATATCGGTTCGCACACGGTGGGCCTTGCGAAATTGGGGCGCAGGCTCGTCGCGTTCGAACCGCAGCCTGTTGTCTTCCAAAATTTGTGCGCCAATCTTGCGCTCAACGGGCTTCGCAATGTGCGGGCGTGGCCATGGGCCTGCGGCGAGCGCGCCGAAGCGCTTTACTTCGCACCGCAGGATTATGCGGCGGTCGGAAATTTCGGCTCCGTGTCTCTGCATGGCGACGCTACGGATGCCGATATAGCGGTCCCGGCGGTGCGGCTCGCCGACGTTCTGCCGCCAGGCCCGGTCGCGTTGCTGAAGATCGACGTCGAAGGCATGGAGTTGGACGCGCTCAAAGGCGCATCGCAGATTCTCGCCTCATCCCATCCGGTTCTCTATGTCGAAAACGACCGCCCCGAAAAGTCGCAGGCGTTGATTGAGTGGCTGTGGCAACAGAATTATCGCCTCTGGTGGCACACGCCCCCACTCTTCAATCCGCAAAACTTCTTCGGCGTCCGCGAGAACGCCTATGGCAATGTCGCGTCGTTCAACATGCTGTGCCTGCCGCGCGAACAAGCCACGCCGGTCGAAGGACTGATTGAAGTCAACGACGCGACGCTTCATCCCCTGTCACGCAGCGGCTGACGAGTTTCAAGGTTGCGGCGGCGCATCCGGCGCGACGGACACCAAAGTCATGTCGAAAACCAGTGTCTGGTTCGGGCCGATGTCGGCGCCCGCACCACTTTCGCCATAGCCAAGGCTGGACGGGATCACCAATTCCCACTCGTCGCCTTCCTTCATCATGCGCAAGGCTTCGACCCAGCCGGGGATCAGGCCACCGGCGGGGAAGGTCGCGGTCGCACCGGGTTGGGTCTGGTCGAAGACATGCCCGTCGATGGTCCAGCCTTTGTAGGTGACGGTCACTTTGTCGGCACCGCTCGTGACCCGCTTGCCGCTGCCCGATTTGATGATGCGGTATTGCAGGCCGTCGGCGGTTGTCTTCACGCCATCCTTCGCCTTGTTGTCGGCCAGGAATTTCGTGTTCGACGTCGTGCTCAGATCATAGGGCATGGATGCTTCTTTCTTCTGGCCGCAGCCGGTGAGTGCAAGCGTGCCGATCATGGCGACGACAACCGCTGCGAGAATCCTGGATTTCATGGCTTTTCCTCGAATTCATTTTGCAAAAGGGAATTCCGGAAAGGGCTTTGCCACATTTCTGCGGGGCGCGCACCTTTTTCGCAGGGGTTGTCCTGCCGATGGTTGACGGCAGGGACCAAGCTGACGAGAAGTTCGTCATGCTCGAGTCGCAAAGCCGCGTTGATACCAATTCGCCCATCCGGCCCGTTTCTTCGACGCAGCAAATCCTCAAGGACATCTTCGGCTTCGACACGTTCCGCCCCGGCCAGCAGGCGGCGATGGCAGCCGTGCTCAGCGGGCGCGATGTGCTTTCCGTCATGCCCACGGGATCGGGCAAGTCGCTATGCTTTCAGGTGCCCGCGTTGGTCCTGGGCGGACTCACGATCGTCGTGTCGCCCCTGGTGGCGTTGATGCAGGATCAGGTTGCGGCGCTGCGCCTTGTCGGGGTCGCCGCCGACACAATCAACTCGTCGCGGAGCCGTGAAGACAATGTTGCTGCGTGGCGGCGCGCGGCATCGGGCGAAACGCGGCTTCTCTATCTGTCGCCCGAACGATTGATGACCGACCAGATGCTGGCCGCGCTTGGAAGACTTCCCATCAGCCTGATCGCCGTCGATGAAGCGCATTGCATCTCGCAATGGGGACCGTCGTTTCGGCCGGACTATGAGGGCCTGTCGCGGCTGCGCGAAGTGTTTCGCGATACGCCGATCATGGCGCTCACAGCGACGGCGGATGAAAGCACGCGCACCGATATCGCGGCGCGGTTGTTCGGCGGGAAGGTGGA
>DATCFN010000080.1:0-6969 GCA_036509475.1 Rhizomicrobium sp.
CTTCTTCAGGCGGCCGCAACAGCAATCTTTCCGTGTTCAACTGACAAGACATGGCACTCCCCTCGTTCGAGGGAATAAAAAAGGGAAGATGGCGGACCATCTTCCCTCGCTTCGATGAGCCGCCGATTTGTTCGGCAGCCCCTTTTCCAAGCTGCCTGTCTAGTTCGCCTTTGCCGGATTCGCCGGAAGAACCGATACGAATTGGCGGCGCTTGTAGCCCGTCTTGAACGTGACATGTCCGTTGGCGGTCGCGAACAGCGTGTGGTCCTTGCCCATGCCGACGTTTTCGCCGGGATGGAACTTGGTGCCGCGCTGACGCACGATAATGTTGCCGGCTTCGATGACTTCGCCGCCGAACTTCTTCACGCCGAGCATTTTGGGGTTCGAGTCGCGACCGTTGCGCGAGGAGCCGCCAGCTTTTTTGTGTGCCATACCGTTATTCCTTAGGCTGCCGAGATGCCGGTGATCTTCACTTTCGTGAAGGGCTGGCGATGGCCGCGCTTGCGATGGGTGTTCTTGCGGCGCTTCTTCTTGAAGGCGATGACTTTCTCGCCTTTGCCTTGCGCCACAACTTCGGCCGTGACCGAAGCGCCCGAAACCAGCGGCAGGCCGTGCTTGGGGCTGTCGCCGCCGAGCATCATGACTTCGCCGAATGTGATCTTGGCGCCAGCCTCGCCATCGAGCTTCTCGATGGAAACGACATCGCCATTGGCGACCTTATATTGCTTTCCGCCGGTGCGGATTACCGCGAACATGGGCATAAGTCCTTGAAATCATTATGATCCACGCGAGCGGAGGCCCGGCGGAAGGCGCGCAATATACGGAAGGGCGACCTTAAATCAAGCCATGCCGGAAAAGACTCTGCCAAAGCGCCTTTCGGGGAACGGATACAGGCCGGAACCGTTCACAAAATGTTGGCGGAAGAAGGGGTTGGCGTCACCGTCCCCATATTGTTTTAACAGAGCCGCGTCATCCTCGAATCGCGATAAGGATGGCATCCAGGAAGGGCACCATGAACTACAGCACCGGATTCAATGCAGACGAGACATTCGTCCAGGACAATGACGGGTTGCCGGGCGACGAAGAAAATCCGATCGGCGACATGCCCAACGTGCCACGCGAGCTGAAAAACCGGATGCATCTGCTGGAAGATCAGGTCTCCGAACTTTACGACATCGTGGCCGACGATGCGGCACGCTCCGCCGATATCGTGGAGCAGGTCATCGTCGATCGCCCCTGGATCAGCGTGGCCATTGCTTTCGGCCTTGGCTGCGCGGCAGCCGCATTGCTGCGGCCATCGCGCCGTTAGGCCAATAGGCGCGTTTGAAATACTGGACGGTCTTTATCGTGTTTTTCGTCAGCCGCGCGCGATTCGTGGTGCGTACCGATGCAGCATCGCGCCGTTCTCGGATAACCAGCGCTGCGCCGGCGTCGCGTCGCCGATCATCGTTTCGACCAGACGCCAGAAGCGCGGGCCGTGATTCATTTCTTTCATATGCGCCGCTTCGTGCGCCACGACGTAGTCGAGCACAAAATCCGGCGCCAGAATCAATCGCCAGGAAAACGATAGCGAACGCGCCGCCGAACAGGAGCCCCACCGGCTTGCCGTATCGCGCACCGCGATGCGGCGCGGCTTGAGGGCAATCGTGCCCGCATAATGTGTGGTCCGCTCGTCGAGGACCCGGCGTGCTTCGCGCTTCAGGAAATCCAGAACGCGGCGCGGCGCGTGTTCGGCTTTTCCCGATACGCGGATGACGACATCGCCATCTTCGCCGTCGATCCAGACCGGCGCGCGGCCTCTTTCTCCCGTCGCAATCACATGCATGCGGCCGCGAAACGGAATGCGCGCGCCAAGGCCAAGCGGCACGGGCTTGGGAACATGGGCAAGACGACGGCGGATCCAATCGGTTTCGGAGCGCGCAAAATCCAGCGCGCCATTCAAAGCGCGCTGCGACGGCGCCACGACCGTCACTTCGCCGGTCGTGGGATGGACCTTCACAATCAGGCGGCGGGCGCGCGGGTTAAGTTTTAACGTCACGGCGACGGCATCGCCGTCGATGCGCAGCAATTCACGGCCCGCCAGTTGGCGCGGGGCAGCTTTGCGGACCGCCTTAAACAAACGCATAGGCTTTCCTTTGCACGCGGCTTGCGCTTTGCTCCTACAAAGAGGAGCCGCAACGCCGATGAACCATCCCCGATTTCACCTTGCGTTTCCCGTTCGTGATCTCGCCGAAGCGCGCGCCTTCTACGGTGATCTGCTTGGTTGCCCCGAGGGCCGATCTTCGGACGAATGGGTCGACTTCGACTTTTTCGGTCACCAGATCGTCGCGCATTTAAGCCCGGATGAAGTCGGACACAAAGCGTATAATGTTGTTGACGGTGACGCAGTGCCTGTGCGCCATTTTGGAATCATCCTTTCCATGGACGCATGGAAGGAACTTGCGGGCAGGCTGAGCAAGCGCAACGTTCATTTCATTATCGAACCGGGAATTCGTTTTGAAGGTGAGCCCGGCGAGCAGGCCACGTTCTTTTTCACCGATCCCAGCGGCAACGCGCTCGAATTCAAAGCCTTCGGCGATGAAAAGATGATTTTCGCCAAATGATAAAACTTTCCGCTGTTCAGATTGCCCTGGCGTTGGGCGCAGTTTCCGCAAGCCTGATCCTTGGCGCGCTCGCGTTTCAATATATTGGCGGTTATCCGCCGTGTGAAATGTGCATGTGGCAGCGCTATCCGCATTTCGGCGCCATCCTTGTGGGCTTGGGCGGCGGCTTGCTGATCGCCGCGGGCATATTGCCTCAAAATCTGGCGAAGCCGATTGCGGTGCTGGCGGCGCTGTTGATCGCGATAACGGGCCTGATCGGCGTCTATCATGCCGGCGTGGAGTGGCATCTGTGGAAAGGCCCCAGCGCCTGCACGGGCCCGGCTGTGCAGCTTTCCGGCACATTGGACCTGAATGCGCATGTCGTGAGCTGTGAAAACGCCGCGTGGCGCCTCTTCGGAATCTCCATGGCGGGCTATAATGCGATCATATCGCTGGGCGCCGCGATCATCGGATGGGCGCTGCTGGCGAAAACGGAGAAGACCGCGTGAGCACGCCGCGCCGAAAGCGTCCACCATCGCCCGGTGTACAAGCGCCAAGCGATGTCGAAGCCATGATCCGCGTCGATCATGCCGGTGAATACGGCGCGGTGCGCATCTATGAAGGCCAGCTTGCCGTTCTGGGTTCGCGCAAATCCGCGACCGCCGATGCGATCCGTCACATGGCGGAACAGGAGCAGGTTCATCTTCAGGCGTTCGACAAGCTCATCAACGAACGGCGCGTTCGGCCCACGGCGTTGGAGCCGGTTTGGCGCGTTGCGGGTTTTGCGCTCGGCGCCGCGACGGCCCTGATGGGAGAGAAAGCGGTGATGGCCTGCACCGCCGCTGTCGAAGAGGTCATCGACGAACATTATGGGCAACAGATCGAACGGCTGGACGGCGATCCGGAATTGAAAGAGCGGATCGAGACGTTTCGCGCCGATGAGATCGCGCATAAGAACGAAGCCATCGCACGGGGCGCCGAAGAAGCGCCAGGTTACAAAATCCTGAGCGAAACCATCAAGGCAGGATGCCGCCTCGCCATCAGGCTTTCCGAGAAAATATGAGCGACGATACCGAACGTCATGCGCGGCTGACGCACGCTGCCAATCCGCGCCGTGCGACGATGGACGATGCGCGCGCGGTCGCCCGGCTATTCGCCGCCGCCTTCGCCACCGATCCGGTGATGGATTACATCGCACGGCCGGGGCCGAAACGCGCCGCCGGTCTGGAGAATTTCTTCTACTGGCTACTGCAAAGACGTGCGATTCCGTTTGGTCATGTCTGGATGGCGGACGATGCCGGCGTCGCCGCGGCGTGGCTTCCGCCCAATGCACCAGCAACCGCCGGCGGGTTTTTCGATCAGTTGAAACTGATCCCGATGTTCGTGCGGCTGTGCGGCTTTCCCCGTCTGACGCGCGGACAGGCCATGGGCGATGCGATGGAGAAAACCCATCCGCACGATCCGCATTTCTATCTGGCCTTCATCGGCGTCGCTCCGCGCTTTCAAGGCATGGGACTGGGCGGCGCCATGATGGAAGCGACAGTAAAGAAAGTTGACGAGGCGCGCGCCGCCGCCTATCTGGAAAATTCCAATCCGAAGAACACAAAACTTTACGAGCGGGCCGGCTTCGCGCGGCGGACAAACATCGCACCCAAAGGCGCACCGCCTTTGATCGCGATGTGGCGGGACGCGAAAGCCTAAGGCTCCAGCACGCTGTCCCAATAAAGATAGTCGACCCAACTATCGTGCAAATAGTTGGGCGGGAACAGGCGGCCATTGTTGCGCAACTCATTCACGGTGGGGCGATGCGGCGCATGACGCGGAAACATGCCGATCTGATGCGCCAGCCTGCCGCCCTTCAGAAGATTGCACGGCGCACAAGCGGTGACGACATTGTCCCAGGTCGTGCGGCCGCCGCGCGAGCGGGGGATGAGATGATCGAAGGTGAGATCGTCCTCGACGCCGCAATACTGGCATTCGAACCGGTCGCGCAGGAACACGTTGAACCGTGTGAAGGCAGGATTGCGCGCGGGCTTGATGTAACTCTTCAGCGAGACGACGGACGGTATCTTCATCTCGAAGCTGGGTGAGTGAACAGCGCGGTCGTATTCGGCCAAGATGTTCACGCGATCAAGGAACACCGCCTTGATCGCGTCCTGCCAGGACCATAGCGAGAGCGGAAAATAGCTCAGCGGCCTGTGATCGGCATTGAGAACCAATGCCGGGCAATTGTCCGGTAAGCGCCCGGTCGCTAACACGATGACACCGTTGTGAAGACGTAACCTCCGCCGTTGGACCGGATGTTAGGGGCAGATTTCGCGCCTGCCAATAAGCCCCGGATCCACGCAAATCTTATGCGATTCGGCGTGACGGCAAAGCGACAGTCACTCCACCGGGCACGAAATCTCCGCGCCTTTTCGCGCCAGCATGCCGCGAAGGCCCGCGGCCAGAAACGTCCCGCCCATGGTGAGCCCAACCTCGTCGATGGAATGGCCGATGCCCGGCGAGATATGCCATTGCACCGCCGCACCGGCGCGGGCCAGCGCGGCGGCCGATGTGAACAAAGCCGTGGGCGGGATCATCGGATCCGCCTCGCCATGGATCAGAAGGATCGGCGGGGTGTTGGCGTCGGACGGTGGTGGCTCGCCCGCCAGCATGCCGGAATAGCCAACAATGGCCGCCGGCTTCACGGCACGGTGCAGGCCGACATGCAACGCCATCATCGTGCCCTGGCTGAAACCGACCAGCGCCAATCGTTCGGGCGCCAGTTCCAGACGCGCCAATTCGGCCACGAGAAAACTTTCGAGCGTGGGCGCGGCCAATTCCACACCGCGCCGCATCTCCGACGGATCGAGGCGCGAGATTGGAAACCATTGATAACCGCTGCCGCCCGCGGCGCAGAGTTCCGGCGCGTTGGGAGCGACGAACGCCACGGTCGGCAACAGGCGTTGCCAATGCGGCGCAAGACCGATGAGATCGTTTCCGTCCGCACCATAGCCATGGCACAGCACGACAAGATGTGTGGCTTTGCCGCGCAACGGCGGCAGCCGGGGACCGGTTATCTGTCGCGCGCCCAACGCCATTATCTTTTTACCCTCTTCTTTTTGCTTTTGGTTCTGGCCTCTTTCGCGCGCTTCTCGGCCTCGCGCTTTTCCTTGCGCAGACCGTCTTCATGCGTCCAGAAAAGCCGCGCGACGACGGTGCGCCAGGGCCGCCAAAGTTTGGAGATTTTCTCCATGCCTTTTTCGTTCGGCCGCTTTTTGAGTTTCAAGGCCCGCGCGATTGCGGCCTGCAATGCCACATCGCCCACGGGCCAGATATCGGCGCGGCCAAGCGATGACATCAGATAGATATCGGCCGTCCACGGCCCGATGCCCTTGATCGCCGTCAGATGCGCGCGGGCATCGTCATCCTGCATGACGCGCACGCGTTTCAGATCGAGCGAACCGTCGAGGATGGCGCCCGCGATCGTCTTCATGTGTTTCTGCTTCGGCGCGGAGAGGCCACAGGCGCGCAAGGTTTCGGCGGACATGGCCAAAAGGGTCGGCGGATCGAACGGCACGACCTTGGCTTTGACGCGGCCGAAGATCGTGTCCCCGGCCGCGACCGATAGCTGTTGACTGGCAATGATCGACATCAAGGCTTCGAAGCCGTGCTTGCGGCGTGGCACAAACTCCGGCTTGCCGGCGCGCTTGACGATAGGATGCAGCCGATTGTCAGCGGCGACCAGCGCGGCAATCGCGTCATCCAACTGGCGGGCAGAGGCAATGCGATGCGGTTTCGGCATGGTGCGAAAACTGTAAACTGCATGGCATGATTGTCACGCGCTTCGCCCCGAGTCCAACCGGCTATCTTCATATCGGCCACGCTTTCGCGGCGATCACCGCGCACGATGCCGCGAAGCACGGGGGCGGAGAATTCCTCCTCCGCGTCGAGGATATCGATGCCACGCGCTGCCGGCCGGAATTCGAGGCGGGGATTTTCGAGGATATGACCTGGCTGGGTCTGGACTGGAAAAGGCCGGTCTTGCGCCAGTCCGAACGCTTCGCTGCCTATCATGCGGCGGTGGAACGTCTCACCGCCGGACATCTTCTCTATCCCTGCTTTTGCACGCGCGCGGAAATTGCCGCCGAAGTCGCGCGCGCGTCGGAAGCTCCACATCTGTCGGCCGTTGGACCGGAAGGGCCGATCTATCCCGGCACCTGCCGGCATCTGCCTGCGGAAGAGCGCACAGCACGCATCGCTGCGGGCGCGTCCTATGCGCTGCGTCTCGACGTCGCCAAGACCGCGGGACGATCGCTGGAACTGACATTCCAGGAACATGGAGAGGGTCCGAACGGGGAGCATGGCACCATCGCCGTCGCCTCGTTGTTGTTTGGTGACGTGG
>DATCFN010000081.1:0-6739 GCA_036509475.1 Rhizomicrobium sp.
CACCGCATCACCGATCAGTTCATCTACAAATTCCGCAAGCCGTAGCCGCCAACCACCCTCCCCTCAAAGGGAGGGTGGCTTTTAATGCAGCGCGCTGCCCGCGATCGTGATGCGGTGCATGAGGCGCTTCTGGCCGTCGTAATCGTTGAGCGCGTAGTGCCAGGTCGAACGGTTGTCCCAGAAGGCGATGGAGCCGGGACGCCAGGCGAAACGATGCACGAACTTCTTGTCCATGGCATGGGCGAACAGCGTGTGCAGCAGCGGCAGGCTTTCCTCGCGTGTCTTGTTCTCGAAGCGGATCGTGAAAGCGGGATTGACGTAAAGCGCTTTCTTGCCGCTTTCGGGGTGGATGATGACGACGGGATGCAGCGCTTCGCCGACACCGTCCTGATTGCCGAAGGCCTTGGCGTTGTCGCCTTGCGCATAGACGCCGCTGGCGCCGAAAACATGCGCGTTGGAATGAACGGCGCGCAGTCCTTCGATGGATTTCTTCGTTTCGTCCGGCAGCGCGTCATAGGCCGCATACATGCTGGAGAACATCGTGTCGCCGCCGCTCTCCGGCAATTCGCGCGCAACCAGGATTGAGCCCATGGCGGGGATCTGGTCGTAGGAATGGTCGGTATGCCATCCGCCGCCGATATTGGTTTTCTGTTCTTTCTCCTTGCGCACTTCGGCGATCTCCGGGAAATCGGGCGTCGGCGTGAAGAAGCGGTTGATGTCGATGCCGCCCCAGCGCTTGGCGAAAGCGATGTGCTGCTGCGGCGTGATCTTCTGGTCGCGGAAGAAGATGATGCCGTGTTCGACATAGGCGGCGCGGACCGCCTCCATCTGCGCGTCGGACAATGTGGTGAGATCGACGCCGAGGATTTCGGCGCCGCAGCCTTCCAGCCTGTTGATCGTCAGTCCGTCGACCGTGGCATGTGCGTTCATGTCGTCCTCCCATGTTCCGGCCGGATGGTAAGCGCGCGGGCTGGACGTAATTGCTACTTTCGTTACAATCTCTCGCACCATGCCGACCCTCACCAAAGCCCAAATTCTGGCCGTTCTGGAGACGAACCGCTGGTTCGCGGCCCTGCCCCAGCCGCTGAAAATCGCGCTGATCGCGCAGGGCCGTATCGTGGAGGTGGCGCGCGGCCAGTGGCTCTACGGCGCGGGCGACGCGCTGAACGGTTTTTATGCCGTGCTCGGCGGCGGCGTCGACATGATGGCGAGCACCGTCGCGCGGGACGACGTGCTGATAGACATCGCGCCGGCAGGGCGCGTGTTCAGCCAGGCATCCGGCCCGCGCCTCGTCACCGCGCTGGCGAATGAAGATTCGATCCTGCTGCACGTCGCCGATCACACGCTGCGCCAGATCGCGCGCACGCATCCCGACATCTGGCGCAATTTCACCGCGCTGTTGTACGAGCAGCTTTCCGCTGCGCTGATCATGGCGGTCAACATGATTCATCTGGCGCCCAAGGCGCGCATCGGCGCGCGGCTGCTGTTCCTGGCGGGCACCGAAGCGCGCGACGGCATGACGGTCCATGTCACGCAAAGCCAGCTTGCCGAGCTGACCGGCCTGTCGCGCAAGACGGTGAACGGCCATCTGGCGACCCTCGCGTCGCGCGGCGTGGTCGAGCCCGGCTATGCCGGACTGGCATTGCGCAATCTGGCCGCGCTGCGGCGCCTGGCGCAAAGCTAGCTTCGCCAGCGCGGCCGCGGCTTTGAGTTTTCGCATGTGCAGGCACGCGTCCCGGCGCTGCGCGATCATGCGCGCGGTGTGAAGGCCGGTCTTGAACGCGTTGCGGTTTCCGCGCGGCGCGCCACGTCCCCGTCTTTGTGGTTCGTTCAACCGGGCACACCACTATTTGTTTTGGGATTTTCGCCAGTGCGCCCTCCCCCGTCGCGCTCGACGGTGATGGTCTGGCGCGACTCGCTGCCTTTCAGGCGCTTGAGCGCGGATGCCGCGGACGCGCTGGCCTGAACCAGCCGCGTCAGGGTTTTCATTGTTTCTTCCTGCAAGGGGCGGGTGGTGTGCGGAGCACACACCGAGTCATACAGGCCCCGCGCCATGTCATGGCACTGTTCGATTTGCTCGCGCAGCATCGCGGCGACAGCTTTCAGATCGGGATCGGCTTGGGTGTTTGCAGACATCAGGCTTCCTCTCTATATTCCTATTAAGTAGGACTATAGGTTGGAAGTCAAGAACAAAAGCGGTACGAATTCCGGGCGCTACGCGGCGCTTTTGAACCGCTGCACGACAAATTCCTTGCTGCCGTACTCAGGGAAAACCGCCTGCGTTTCGGTGAAGGCGCTGCCGGTGTAATCGGCGATGATTTTGCGCCAGAAGGCCTGCGCCGCGACGTTCGTCGGCATCTCGCGCACCTGCCAGTGACCGGCAAAGCGATCGAACATCGCCGTCGCCACGCGCCGGCCGACGGCATTCCGGCGGTACTGCCGCCCGATGAAAAACTCGCCCATGTCGAATTGCATCTCGCCGTGCTGCTGGACGAGCGCGAAACCGGCCGGATGTCCGTCGACACGTACCACAAACGCAAAACCGCGCCACGCCACAGGCCATGCGGATTTGGCCGCAGGCTTGCCCCAATAGGGCGCGAAGTGATCGCCGATGTCGAACAACCCGTTTTCCGGGAACGGCCAGCCCGCATGTTCGGCCATATCGTAGAAATAAAAGCGCGCCAGATTGCAGGCGACCCCGTAGTCGCCGTCCGATGCCGGTGCAATATCGAGATCCATGACGGCAAGCCCCGGCGACACTCTACGCCGAGCCATATCACAGGCCGCGGCGAGCAGGGCAACGCGGGTGACCCAACGGGTAAGGCGCAGGTCTTAATTCCACCAACCGTCTTTGTGGAACCTCATGGGGCATCGCACGTTTGCTCCCGTCGGCGTGTTTTGCGCCGCCAATTCCGGGAGGATCCCACATGAAGTTTGCAATTATTGCTTCGCTGGCCACAGCGGCCGTTCTGGCCGTTGCCGCGCCAGCCTCAGCACAGATGAGTTCGTCGGGTTCGATGTCGAACGGCGCGATGTCCAGCGACATGCCGAGCACGTGTCAGGGCATGATGGACAAGGCCAAGGCGATGCCGCCGCAGACCAACGCCGCGAAAAGCGACATGGCCATGAAACAGATGGACATGGCCAAGACCGATATGGCCGCCGGCAAGGAAGAAAGCTGCAAGAAGCACATGCAGATGGCCATGCACGACATGATGTAGTTTCCAGCGAACCGTTATTCCGCCGCCGCCTGCGCGCGCGCGACGACGCGCTGGATGTCACGATTGCGGGCGTCGAATTGCTTGGCAATGTCCTCGTCGCTGTCCTGCAAGGCTTGCACGTCGGTGTTGGCGTATTCCATCACGCCCATCTCGGTGTAGCCGTTGCGGATGTGGTCGCCCCACAGCCCGATGTCCTTCACGATGGGCACGATGCGGGTGAAGAGCGAATTGCGGAATTTTTCCATGAAGCCGCTTTCATACATCGACTTCGCGCAATCCTCGACCGGCAGATCGAGATTCTGCCACAGCTCGACGGCATCAAAGCGGTCGCGCATCAGGTAGCAGGCTTCGAGCAGGAATTCCTCGCGCTCATTGCGCTCGGCTTGCGTCAGATGCGGATAGTAATCGCGCAGCGCGAGACGTCCGAAGGCGACGTGGCGCGATTCATCCTGCATCACATAGGCATTCACCTGCGCGCAAAGCGGATTCTGCGCGCGGTCGCGGATTTGTCCGAACGCGGCCAGCGCAAGGCCTTCGATCACCACCTGCATGCCCAGATAGGTCATGTCCCAGCGCGTGTCGCGCAGGGTCTGGTCGATCAGCTCGCGTAAGGGTGGCGTGATCGGATAGGCGACTTTGAATTTCTCCAGCAGACGCTTGTAGGCTTCGACGTGACGCGCTTCGTCGATGGTCTGCGTCGCGGCGTAGAATTTGGAATCCGCGTCGGGGACTTGCGTCACGATCTTGGCGGCGCAGATCAGCGCGCCCTGCTCGCCCTGCATGAATTGCGAAAGCTGCCACGCCTGGAAGTGACGGCGCACCGTCGCCTTCTCCTTGCGGTCCATCTTCAGATAGCAATCGGCCATATGGATCGGCAGAGCTTCTTCGGGCATCTGCTCGGGATTTTCTTCGTCGATCTCCTGCGTCCAGTCGATGCGCGTGGAGGCGTCCCACTGCATCTCCTTGCCCTTGGCATAGAGGCCCATCATCGCGGCGCGGCCGTCGTCGTAATCCCAGTTGAAGGTGACGTCGAAATTCTGCGGCACCGTCCAGGTCGAACCTTCGGTGCCCAGCACGTAAATGTCCTTGATCGATGCCATCAGCGGCCTCCCAGCCTTGTCGCGGGTTTGCCCGCTGCTTCGCCAAGCCTACGCCTGCACTGGGCAAACGCGACTACCGGCGCGGCCAAAATTGTAGCATTTTGAGCCAAATGGTCCAGACACTCGAACGGCTGCCGATGACGATGGGCTATTTCCGGCTCATCCATCGCTGTTTCGGCGGCGGCGGCAAAAGTGCGGCGTTGCTTGACGGCACCGGCGTCAGCGAACACGACCTCGCCAATCCCTCCGCCGAGATCAGCCTGTTTCAGCAGGTGCGGCAGGTGGAAAATGTCAGCGCGCTGCATGGCACCGGCTGGGCACTGTCGCAGCCGGAGTGGTGGAGCACCTCGGCGCATGGCGCGATTGCGTCGGCGATGCTGGCCGCGCCGACCATCGCGGACTCGATCGACGTGCTGCGCCGCTACGGCCATGTGCGCGCGCCGTTCTTCCATATGAAGCTGAAGCCCAAGCGCGATGTCGTGGTGCTGGAATACGAACTCACCGTGCCGCTCAGCGAAGCGCAGTGGCGGCCGATGATGGAGATCGCGTTCGTCGCGGTGCGTTCGCTGGTGCAGGCATCGCTGGGACGGAGCCCACGCGAGATGCAGTTCTTCTTCGCCGCGCCAAAGCTGGATTACGCCGCATCGGTGCGCACGGCGCTCAGCGAGCATGTCGAGTACGACAGCGCGATCAACAAAGTGGTGCTGCCGAAAGCATGGATGGAGATTCCCTCCACCGCGGCGGACAGCGCGCTCTATCGCAATGCCTTGTCGGAATTGCAGGCGGCGCTGGCGCGGCTGGACGATCCGCTGGATCTGCGCGCGCAGGTCGAGCGGTTGCTGCAGACGATGCCCGACGGGCGGCTGGATGCCGACGATGTCGCCCGCGCGCTCGGCGTGTCGCGCCGCACGCTAACGCGGCGGCTGCGCGACGCGGATACCCAGTTTCGCGATCTGCTCGACGGCGAATTGAAGGCGCGCGCGGAGAAACTGCTGCGCGACACCAAACTATCGCGCGGCGAAATCGCCGAACGGCTGGGCTACCGCGATCCCACCAGTTTCAGCCGTGCCTGCAGACGGTGGTTTTCCCCTTGATTCAGTTCGCGGCGGCAGGGAACTTTCTTTCCCGGCAGCGCGTTCTTTCGGCGTATTCACATTCAGGAGCGCACCATGCTGCGTTGGGCCATTTTGTTTTTGATTCTGGGACTTGTCGCGGGCGTGCTCGGCTTCGGCGGCATTGCCGGCGCGTCTTTCGCCATCGCCAAATTCCTGTTCTTCCTCTTCCTGGTGATCTTCCTGGTGTTTCTGGTGCTCGGCCTTACCGCCGCGCGCAGAATCTCTGGTGGCGGTTGACCCAGGGCGATGGGTGGGTATCGCTTAGCACTGCGCACCGCCACACCGTGGACGCGCAAGGATAGCGTCGACAATATCCGCTGGGCCTTGTCCGCACTCGATCCGAACAACGGACGCGTCAATTATGGCGCGTTCGTCGCGTCGGACGGCGCGGACGTGCCGTATCGCCTGTGGCTCGCGCCCAAACCGCGGGGCAAGATTTTGCTGCTGCACGGATGCTGCGACTATTCCGGCGCCTTCGACGACATCGCGCCCAAACTCGTCAAACGCGGTTTTTCCTGCCTCGCCTATGATCAGCGGGGCTTCGGCGCGACCGCCTCGCGCGGCAACTGGTCCGGCCAGCCGCGCATGGTCGAAGATGTTCGCGATGCCGTTGCTTTCTTCCGCACGCGCGCGACGAACGACGTCCCACTTTTCATCGTCGGTGAAAGCATGGGCGGGTCCATCGCCGTGCACGCCGCCGCCGAGCATAAAGACCTCGACATCGGCGCGCTCGTCCTGGTCGCGCCCGGCGCGCTGGCATCGGCGATGCGCAACACCGTCTATGGCTGGGTGATGGCCGCGCTGCGTTTCTTCGCCGGTCGATCCGAAATCGTGGTCGAGCGCAGCGACGGTTCGGACCTTACGGCGGCCGCCGCGATCCGCTTGCTGGGCGATCCCATGGTGATGCACGCGATCCGCGCCGAACTTCTCGCTGGGGTCATCGCGATGGGGTATTCCGCCGTCGATGCGGCGCGCCAGGTCACCGTTCCCACCCTGACGATGTCGGCCGGTCGGGACGATCTGCTGCGCGGTGCCTGCGTGCGGCAGCTTTACGAAAATCTGGGCGGCGAGAAGAAGTGGATCGCGATCAAAAAGGGGCCGCACCTGCTTCTTCACTGGCAGCGCGGCGGCATCGTCTTGCGTCTGGCGCGGCGCTGGATCGAACGCCAGCTAAAGAGCCCTGGCCCGGCGGCATCCAGTCTGCCATTTCCGGTTGCGCAACAAGACGACGCATAATCAGAAATTGTGCTCCTGTGCTCCCACGGTTCGCCAGACCTTGGCGTAGCGGCAGCAAAGGTTAACG
>DATCFN010000082.1:0-2907 GCA_036509475.1 Rhizomicrobium sp.
GCCTCCAGTTTTCGTCTCGATTATCCCGATTACGAAGTGATCTTTTGCTGCGCCAGGGCGGCAGACCCGGTCGTTGCGGTCGTCCAGAGACTGATCGCCGCGCACCCGCAGGTGCCGGCCCAGCTTATCCTCGGTGACGAGAAGGTCAGCGCCAATCCCAAGCTCAATAATTGCGTACGCGGCTGGGACGCTGCCAAACATGGGTGGATCGCTCTCGCCGATTCCAACGTGCTGATGCCGAAGGATTACATTCAGCGCATGCTGGCGAGCTGGGGACCAAAAACCGGCCTCGTCTGCTCCATGCCGCAGGGCTCGCATCCGGAAAATCTCTGGGCCGAACTGGAGATCGCCATCCTCAACACCTACCAGGCGCGTTGGCAATATTCCGCCGACGGCGTCGGTACGGGTTTCGCGCAAGGCAAGAACATGCTTTGGCGCCGCGATATTCTGGAGGCTGGCGGCGGTATCCGCGCGCTCGCCGCCGAAATTGCCGAAGATGCCGCCTCGACCAAGCTCGTGCGCCGCGCCGGTCTGAAAATCAATCTTGTCGATAGTCCGTTCGAGCAGCCGCTCGGCAAGCGCTCGTTCGGCGATGTCTGGCTCAGGCAGATCCGCTGGGCGCGCATGCGGCGCAAGACCTTTCCCTTCCATTTTGCGCCCGAGATTCTGGCTGGGGCTATCTTGCCTGTCATTCTGGCAAGCTATACGGCGCACCTTCTGAATTGGAACGTACCGCTGGCCGCGGGCCTCACATTCGCTCTCCTTTACGGCGCGGAAACGATCCTGGCGCTGGCCAACCGCTGGTATTTCTCCTGGCGGCTGCCACTTCTCTTCGTGCTACGCGATCTGATGCTGCCGGTGATCTATGTCGACGCCTGGCTGGTCAATAATTTTACCTGGCGCGGCAATTCGATGAGCGTGCGCGAAGAAGAACACCCGAGTATGTGAGCCCTCACGCATATTGCGCAACGCCATTGCCGAAGGACCAATTCTCCTTCGGCACATCGACAAGATTGATGAAGATATTTTCCGGCCGAATGCCGGGCTCTCGGGTAAGCCGCTCGGCTATCGCGGCAAACAGCGCCTTCTTCTGCTCAACCGTGCGCGTATTGTTCGCCGTGATCTGAATGACGACGAGATCATCGTCGCGGGCGATCCCGAGATAGGTCGCGCTGTAAACAAAATCCGCTTCATCATGTTCGTCGATCAGCACGAAGCGGTCTTCTTCGGGCACGTTGAACGCCGCGCACATCGCGCCATAAACATGGTCGGCGATGGCGCGCTTATAGGCAAGCGCTTTACCTTTTCGCAGCGATATACGCACCAGCGGCATTGTCGTGTGTCCTGTCTATGGTCTTGGATGAGGAAGTGCGCCTCACATGACATCCGCGCGCGTCGCGCTCTTCGCATTGTCCGGCAGCGTGATGATGCGGGCACCGCGGCGAGACGTGAAGACCCCGTAGATCCAGGAAATCGCCACGACGAACCGGTTGCGGATGCCGATCAGGAAGTAGATATGGGCAACGCTCCAGAAGAGCCAGCCGAGGGATCCCTTCAGGGTAAGGTGGCCGAGATCGACGACCGCGGAATGGGTTCCGATCGTCGCGAGATCGCCCTGATGATGATAAACGAATGGCGCCGGGCGCGGCTTGCCGGAGAGTTCGCCGGCAATGAGCTTGCCGACATAAGCGCCCATCTGCTTTGCCGCCGGTGCAATGCCCGGCACCGGCTGGCCTTTGCGGTCATGCACTGACGCGGTGTCGCCTATGACGAAAATTTCGCTGTGGCCAGGTACCGAAAGATCCGGCTCTGCTTTGACGCGGCCAGCCTTGTCATGCGCGGCGCCAATCCATTCCGCGGCAGGAGAGGCGACGACGCCGGCGCCCCAAATGATCGTGCTCGCCGCGATTCGTTCGCCATTCACGGTCACGCCGCCGCCATCGCAATCGGTGACCGGCGAATTGGTCATAACGGTAACGCCCAATTTCTTGAGAGTCGCCTCGGCATAGGCAGAAAGATTTTCCGGAAAAGCCGCTAAGAGACGCGATCCGGCCTCGATCAAAAGAATGCGGGCGGACTTGGGGTCGATCTCGCGGAAATCGTTGGGCAGCGCCTGCAAAGCCACTTCAGCGACCGCGCCCGCCATTTCGACGCCGGTCGGGCCGCCGCCAACGATCACGAAAGTCAGCAACGCACGCCGTTTCGCCTCGTCGGAAGCAAGCTCCGCATGTTCGAAAGCCAGCAGCAACCGGGCGCGAATCTGCGTCGCATCGTAAATTGTTTTGAGGCCCGGCGCATATTCGGCCCACTCGTCATGTCCGAAATAGGAGTGAGTCGCGCCCGTCGCAAGCACCAGATAGTCGTAGGGCAACGCGACGGAATCGGTCTTTACGATCTTCGCCTCGACGTCGACGCCGGAAACCTCGGCCATGAAGACCCGGATATTGTCCTGCTTGCGCAGAATGCCACGGATCGGCCACGCGATGTCGGCTGGCGACACGACGGCCGTCGCAACCTGATAAAGCAGCGGCTGAAAGCAGTGATGGTTCTGACGATCGACGAGCGTAACTTCGATCGGAAGCCCCTTAAGAGCGCGGGCGACCGACAATCCGCCGAACCCGCCGCCGAGAATGACCACCTTCTTGCCGTCCGGATATTGCTCCACGCGCAACCTTCGCTTCAATTGGAGGGGTGAGGGAATAGTCCTCAATTTAGCGCGAGTCGCGCTTGCGGGCTGGAAAATAAATTAAGTCCATCCTTCAAAAAAGTCTTCGCACCAAGGCCAACGCGCCGCAAGACGCGCCTCGACCACCCTTCTGCATCGGCGAGTTGGGGGGCAGACACCCCTCCAGCCAAGCCCTAGCTGGATGCTGGACCGGATTCCGGCATTTGTACAGATGGCAGGGC
>DATCFN010000083.1:0-2431 GCA_036509475.1 Rhizomicrobium sp.
CGCCACCATCGGCGCTGACATAGTAGCCGCCGTCGCTGGTGCTCTGATCCTGGGCCGACGCCGTACTGGCGCCGCCGATCAGCGCCGCTGTCGCGACCGCCGCCAGCCAGGCTTGTCGATTCATCCGTTTCATAAGGAACTCCTTTAGGCATCCGCGCCGCCCAGTGCGACGCAGCATGATAGAATAGGTGCTGAGCCTCGGATCGGTTCCTCAATTCGATGTAAGGTCTTGAAAAATATGTCAGAAATTGTCCCAATGTCATGCCGCGGCAATGTCCATGTAACGTGTTCAGATTGACAGCCAAACGGAACTGACAAACTATCAGTCCAAGGTTCAGCGCGCGCCACAAGCCGCGAACCAGGAGGAATCCAGACCGTGACCAAACTCAGCTTCACAGCCGACGAAATTCTGGCCGATCATCCTTATGCGAAGCCGCATATCGAGGCCGGTTACAAACTGCATGGTGGTTTCGATGCCGAGGGACATTACGTCTCGCCGCGCACGCTGCACCGCTGGCCTGCGATCAACGCCTGGGGCGAAGCGCTGAAGGCGCGGGGCCAAGAGATGGTGGACTCGTCACAGCAGTTGATGGTGAAGGGCACGTTCCCGAACGTGGAGCAGCAGAGTTTTCTTCTGAGCCACGATCTTGGCCAAACTTTATGGGATTCGCTCAGCGTCACCGGCGTGGTTGAAGCGCGCGGCAAGATGCTGGCGCAGGCCGAAGCGCCGGACTTCCAGTCCATCGTCGTGGAAGATATTTCGCAAACCGCTGTCGGCCATCTGAACAAGGGCTTGTTGCGCGCGCATGGCCTCGACGAAGGCGGCGATGCCTCGCGCGGCGAAGGCGGCCATGACGCGATGTGGTTTGCCGTGCGCGACATGCTGTTTGGCGAGCATGCCTATCCGCATGCCGAAGTGCCGGCGAGCCTTTCCAAGCCGGACACCGGCCGCCTGATGCCGCAAATCCCGCCGGACCATGAGCGCTGGATCCTGCTGTTGATGAACGTGCTGATGATCGAAATCCGCGCGGAGAATTTCTTCAACTTCTGCACCGCCGTGATGCGCGATCCCCGCAATTTCCGCGACCGCCGCGATGTGGCGCTGCATGCCGCCGACCTGGTGAACCGTATCCGCCAGGATGAAGCGCCGCATGTCGGCTATCTGACGGTGGTGGTTTCGGAGCTGCGTAGCTTCACATTCAAAACCGCGAGCGGTGCGACGGTTTCCGGCGCGAGCCTTATCGATCCGGTTTGGCGCGGCATGGTGCAGTGGCACTCGGTCACCAATGTGGACTGGGACCGCGAGCAGACCCGCAAGGAATTCACGCAGATGTTCAATGCGCGCCCGAATGGCCAGGATTTGATCCGCCAATTCGATGGGTTGGAGATGAAGGAAGCCGCCGAATGAAGGACTTCAGAGGCAAAACCGCGTTCATCACCGGCGGCGCCAGCGGCATCGGCCTTGGCATGGCGCGCGCTTTCGGTCACGCGGGCATGAATGTCGTGCTGGCCGACATCGACCAGAAACTCGCCAAAAGTGTTTCCGAACAACTCGCCGCCGAACAGATCAAAGCCGCGCCGGTCTATTGCGACGTCTCCGATCGCGCCAGCGTGCGCGAAGCGGCGCTCGAAGCCATCGCGGCTTTCGGCAAGGTGCATGTTGTCTGCAACAATGCCGGTGTCGCAGTCGGTGGCCCGGTCGGCACGGTGAAAGAACGCGATTGGGACTGGATCATCGACGTCAACCTGAAAGGCGTCGTCTATGGCACCGAAGTGTTCGTGCCGCTGATCAAGAGCCACGGCGAAGGCGGACATATCGTCAGCACGGCCTCGATGGCGGGCATGATCTCGCCGCCGGGCATGGAGCCGTACACCGCCACGAAATTCGCGGTGGTCGCGATGAGCGAAGGTTGGGCGCAGCAACTGGCGCCGTTGAATATCGGCGTATCGGTGCTGTGTCCCGGTTTTGTGAAGACGCGCATTCACGAAAGCGGCCGTGCGCGGCAGGACAAATATGGCGGCACGGGCGATGTCGACGCGCTCGGCAGCGGCCCCAGCGAAGCGGCACAGATGGTTCTGAACGGCATCGACCCCGACATCGTCGGCAAGCGCGTGCTGGAAGCGGTGCGCGACAACGACCTCTATATCTTCACGCATCCGATGTTTAAGGACTTCGTGCAGGCGCGGTTCGCTGGAATTCTCGCGGCCTTCGACAAGTCCGCGCAAAGCGAGGCGCTCAAAGGCGTGAAGGAATGGGCGTCCCCTCAGCCACGCGCGCCTGTAACCGCGAAGTAGAACCGTCTCTCTGAGAAGAATTGCACTGTCGGACTACTGCAACTTCTGATTGCGATACTGCGCGCTGTGGGCCGGACTAGTTCACGCGCTTTTCGTGGTTGCGATTGGCCTGCCGGTCTGGCTTGCGGCGGCGGCC
>DATCFN010000084.1:0-2122 GCA_036509475.1 Rhizomicrobium sp.
CCATGCTGTAGGCTCTGCCCATCCGAATCTCCCGCCAATACAGAAAGAATCGAATCACACTTCGCAAACCTGCGGAATCCCTTCCGACTCGTGTTTCAGGGAATTCGCTCTAGCTCGCCTCTTCGTCCGCTTTCGCCAACACCGTCGCCCTCACCCACCAGTCGGGATGCGTGTTTGAAATCGTCTGTGCCGCCGATTGCGCAGACGCTTGGTCCGCGAACAGGCCGAAACACGTCGCCCCGCTGCCGGACATGCGCGCGAGCTGGATGCCGGGCGCGGCGCGCAAGGCCGCGAGCGCATCGCCGATCGCTGGCGCGATCTTCAAGGCGGGCGCTTCGAGATCGTTGCGCATGATGCTCAGGAAGTGGATCACCGCGTCAGCGTCGCGAAAATCCTGCGGCCAGTCGATGATGTCGGTGCCGGATTTGTCATGCAGCGCCGCGAATACATCGCGCGTCGCAACCGCGACACCGGGATTGACCAGCACGGCGTGAAGTTCCGGCAGGTCGGTGCGCTCGATGCCGTCGCCGATGCCATACATCCACGCCGAATGGCCGAAGAAACAGACCGGCACATCCGCGCCCAGCGTCTTTGCCAGTTCCACAAAATCGGAAAGTTTGACGTTCTCGCCCGGCCATTCCAGCAAGAAGGCGCGCAACGTCGCCGCCGCATCGGACGATCCGCCGCCAATGCCAGAGGCCACCGGCAGGTTCTTGGTCAGCGCAATCCGGCGCGGAATGTCGTGGCCTGCCAGCATGGCCGTGCCATGCGCGGCGCGCAAAATCAGATTGTCGTCGCCGCCGGCCAGCGCCGCCGCGAAAGGTCCGTCGACCGTGAGCGACAAGGCGTCGGCATGTTCGAAATCCAGATCGTCGCCGACATCGGCAAAAGCCACGAGGCTTTCCAGTTCGTGATAGCCATCGGCGCGCTGGTCCCCGATATGCAGGAACAGGTTGATTTTCGCCGGCGCGAACACGCGCATCAGCTCACTGTCCCGCGCGCGCCTGCGCGTCCGTCATGCCGCTTTGGAGTTTCTGCTCAAGCTCGGGCTTTATCTTCGGATCGGTGTTGAACGCCAGCGCGTGGTTCCACTGGAAGAGCGCGTCGAGTCTGTGGCCCGCCATCCAGTAGGCATCGCCCAGATGTTCGTTGATCGTGGGATCGCCCGGCACCAGCAGCACCGCCGCCTGCAACGTCTTGGACGCATCGTCATAGCGGTGCAGGCGGAAATAGGCCCAGCCGACGCTGTCCACGATATAGCCGTCATAGGGGCTGAGCGCGCGCGCCTTCTCCAGCATGGCGACGGCCTGCGGAAGGTTGCGGCCCTGATCCACCCAGCTATAGCCGAGATAGTTCAGCACCTGCGGCTGATCCGGCGACAGTTTCAGCGCGAATTGCAGATCGGCTTCCGCGCCCGCATCGTCCTTCACCGCCTGCTCGGATACGGCGCGGGCGAAAAACAGCGGCCAGTCTTTTTTCTGCGGCGGATTGAGAAGTTTGGCCGCGTGCGTATAGGCGTCCACCGCGCCGGCGTCATTATCGTTGGCGCGATAGGCATCGCCCAGCGACGACCATGACGCGACATCGTTCGGATGATCCGCGACGACGCGCTTCAGATCGGCGATCGCGTCATCCTTGCGGTCCAGCTTACCCTCGTCGATGGCGACCTGGATCGTCGCCGCTGGCTGATAAATCGAATCCGAATCTATGGTGCGATACACCTTGATGGCGTCGTCGTATTTTTTCAGCGTATCGAAACGGTCGGCCAGAACGATCTTCGCCATGTCGAAATCGGGTTCGAGATAAAGTGCCAGCCGCAGATAGAGAACCGCGATGTCGGCGCTGGTCGCGTCGTTCAGCGCCGCTGCGATGCTGAACAGCCCTTCCGCGGCGCCCGCTTTCGCGTCGCCCACCATGCGGTCGGGTTTCTTGCCCGCAGCGATCCGCGCCAGCCCGACATTGGCGAGCGGCGCCAGGCTGTCGTCGGCCTGCAGCTTTGCGTAGAACGCGCGCGCATCGGCGGTGCGCCCCGCGCGTTCCAGAAAACGGCCATAGGCTTCCGCGGCACGCGCGCCGACATTGCTCGTCTTCACGGCGTCCTGATAGGCGGCGTCGGCTTCGG
>DATCFN010000085.1:0-11152 GCA_036509475.1 Rhizomicrobium sp.
ACGTTGATCGCGACATGGTTCATCGAACCGTGCGCGGACGGTCCTGGCAGCGGCCCCGGCTTGGCGGAGGCGACACCCGGCTGGGCTTCCGGCGCGTTGGCGAACCAGAAGAACGCAATGCAATCGCCATTGCCGACGTCAAAGAAGAAGTGCTGGCCCATGCCGCGCGGCAATTCGATGGTCTTGATGAGCGGCATGCCAAGTACATTGGAATAAAAATCGACCGTCCGATCCATGTCCTTGCAGACCAGCGCCAGATGGTTGATGCCGGCGAAATCGAATTCCGTGTTTTTTGGCCGCGCCATGAACGCCTCCCAATTCTGTGCCGCCAGTGTAGCATGAACCCGGGATGAGAAAATCGGGAGGTTCCGTTGCGTAAGGCCTTTTTGCTGGCGCTCCTGCTCGCCACGCCCGCTTTCGCCGCCGATCCGGCTGCCACGATCTATTCCGGCGTCACGCTCATCGACGGCACCGGCGCACCGCCGCGCGAGCGCATGGCGATTGTGGTTGGCGATGGTCATATCGAAAAAATTGTTCCCATGACGCAACTCGCAGCGTTGCGCGCGCAGGCGAATTACAAGACCGCGCAGATCGTGGATTTGCATGGCGACTATGCATTGCCCGGCCTGATAGACAGTCACGTCCACCTCGCCACGGATCCCGATCCCGCCTATGAGCGCGCGATCCTGCGGCGCGACATCTATAGCGGCGTCACCACGGTGCGTGACATGGCGGGCGACACGCGCGTGCTGTCCGATCTGGCGCGTTCGACGCTGCTGAACAAGATCGAAGGCCCGAACATCTACTACGCGGCGCTCATGGCGGGACCGCAGTTCTTCCACGATCCACGCACCATCGCGGCGGCGCAGGGCGCAACACCCGGTGCCGTCCCGTGGATGCAGGCGATGACGGACGACACCGACATCCCGCTCGCCGTCGCGCGGGCACAGGGCACGGGCGCGACCGCACTGAAACTCTACGCTGACATGCCTGCGCCGCTGGTCACGAAGATCACGGCGGAGGCCCATCGCCAGCACATGCTGGTCTGGGTGCATGCCGCAATCTTTCCGGCGCGTCCTCTGGAGGAAGCCGATGCGGGCGTGGACGTGATGAGCCATGCCTGCATGCTGGCCTATCAGGTAAGCGACGCGATGCCGCCGGAATATCATCATCGCGCATCGGTGCAGGAAGAAAAATTCGCGAATGGCACCGCGCCGCTCGACCCACTGTTCGCGCAGATGAAATCGCGCGGTATTATCCTCGATGCCACGCTATATGTTTATGACGCGATGTGGCGCGAGCGCGGCACCGGCCCCGCGCCTTATTGCACGCTCGCGCTCGCGCAAAAGATCGCGGGCGCGGCGCATAGCGCGGGCATCGACATTTCCACCGGCACAGACGACGACGGCGACTGGCATGCGCTCTATCCGTCGCTGTTCGACGAGATCGGTCTGCTGGTCCATACGGCGGGCTTCACATCGCTGGAGGCCATCCGCGCTGCGACGCTGATCGGCGCACGCACGGTCGGCCGCGAAAAAGAGATGGGTACGCTCCAAACCGGCAAGCGCGCGAACATGGTATTTCTCGCAAAAAACCCATTGGCCGACATCGCCAATCTGCGCTCCGTCGTGCTGACCGTGAAAGACGGCGCGCAATACTGGCGCACGAAATATCAGCCGATCACGGCGGACGAAGCCAAGAGCGCGCAATAGCACCGGTTTGGCGCGATTTGCGGCAATCGGATCAGCGCCTTACGGTGCCGCCCTCTGATTTGGGGGAATCGCATGGCATTCTGGAACCGGCGCAAATCGGTTGACGCGCTCGCCTCCGTCGAAACCGCGCAGCGGCTGAAGCCAACATTGAGTTGGTGGCATCTGATCGCCATGGGCGTCGGCGCGATTGTCGGCACCGGCATCTACACGCTGACCGGCATCGGCGCGGGGCTGGCCGGACCAGCAGTGCTTCTCTCCTTCGCATTGTGTGGCGTCATCTGTGCCTGCGCGGCTTTGTGTTACGCCGAAATGGCCACGATGATACCGGCCGCCGGCAGCGCCTATACCTACAGCTACGCCGTGCTGGGCGAGTTGTTGGCCTGGATCGTCGGCTGGAGTCTCATTCTCGAATACACCGTCGCCGCTGCCGCCGTGGCTGTTGGGTGGTCGGCGCATGTGGCCGAGTTCATCCAGGCGGCGGGATGGGCCATTCCTTTGCCGCTGCTCCACGGCGTGATGTCAGGCGGCCTTCTGGATGTGCCTGCCATCATCATATCCGCGGCGGTGACGCTGCTTCTGATCGTCGGTACGCGAGAGAGCGCGACGGTCAATTTGTTTCTCGTCGGCATCAAGCTGGCGGCGCTGGTGTTGTTCGTGATCCTCGCGGCCCAGGCTTTCGACACCACCAAATTCCATCCCTTCATGCCCTACGGTTTCGGTGCGCATGTCGATGCGGATGGTGTGAAGCGCGGCGTGCTGGCCGCGGCGGCGCTAGTGTTCTTCGCCTTCTACGGCTTCGACACCGTTTCCACGGCGGCGGAGGAAACCAAAAATCCCGGCCGCGATCTGAAGATCGGCATCATCGGCTCGATGGTGCTATGCACTGGCATTTACATAGCCGTTGCCGCAACGGCGTTGGGCGCGTCGTCCTATCTCGCCTTCTCGAAAAGCGGGGCACCGCTCGTCTACATCCTGAGCAGCCTGGGTCATGTCTTCTCGGCGCAGCTTGTCGCAGCCGCCGCCATCGTTGCCCTTCCCACCGTCATTCTGGTCTTGATGTACGGCCAGAGCCGTATTTTCTTCGTGATGGCGCGAGATGGCCTGCTCCCAGCTTCGCTCGCCACGGTTCACCGCACACGCGGCACGCCAGTTTTGATGACGGCATTGACCGGCATCGTCGTTGCCATAATGGCCGCGACGTTGCGGCTAGACGAGATCGCGTTGCTCGCAAATGCCGGCACGCTGTTTGCCTTTGCCGCGGTCGCGCTTTCCATGCTCGTCATGCGCCGCCGTCATCCGAACCGTCCGCGCGTCTTTCGCGCGCCGCTGGCGTGGATCGTTGGTCCCGTCTGCATTGCGGGTTGTCTCTATCTGTTCTTCAACGGACTGCCGGCCTTCACGCAGTGGTGGTTTCTGTTGTGGAATGGCATCGGGCTGCTGCTCTATTTCGGCTACAGCATGCGTGCCAGCAAACTGGCGAATTCCGCGAACTGACGCGAACGTCAACTTTGACGAATGGCGTTTTGCGGTTGCGTCCTAACCGGCAGTTAAGCCTCTGCGTCTAGCTTGACGCCGGGGAAGAGCACATGACTGAACGATTGGAAAGAGTCGGCACGGAGATCAATCCGTCCGAACTCGAAAACGAAACGCTCGCGTTTCTGCATCGCTATTGGAAAGACAAGCGCGGCACGCGCACCATGCCGTCGCGCGCCGACATCAAGGCGTCCGAACTCAAGGAGCACCTCGGCTGGATCATCTTCATGGAAGTCCTGCCGGACTATTCCGACTTCCGTTACAAACTCATCGGCACCTTGGTGAATCAGTACTATCTGAGCGACTCTACGGGCAAAACCGTAACCGAAGCCTTCGCGCAGCAGAGCGACGGGTCTGCTAAAGCCGTCGCGGCGATGTTCCGCAAATGCGCGCGCGACCGCGTCGTGGTTTATGCTTTCGGTGAGGCGGGATGGATTGGCAAAGGCTTTGAGAAGTTCGAGTGCATAAGCCTTCCGCTTTCCGACGACGGCGAAACCGTCAACATGATCCTGCACGCCTTCGTGTTCGACCGTCCGAGCGTCATGCTCGCGCGCGAGATGGCGCGCGCCAATGGCGGCGTCCTGCCCGATGTTCCCTCGCCGCGAACGGCCGCCTGAATTTGCACACACTTGCGGCGTTGCCTGTCTCTCCGCTAGCACTTTGCGCGGGGGAGAACAGCCATGTCCGATCAGACAAGCAACGGAGCCGCGCCGATCAAGACCCGCATGGGCCTCGTCGTTACGGCATCCGCAGCCGGCACCGTGTTCGAGTGGTATGACTTCTTCATCTACGGCTCGGTCGCGCCGATCATCGCCAGGCACTTCTTCGCCAGCGCCGGCGAGACACAGGGCTATATCCTCACCCTGCTGACATTCGCGGCCGGCTTTTTCGCGCGGCCCTTCGGTGCGGTGTTCTTCGGGCGGCTTGGCGACCGCACGGGACGCAAGCGCACATTCCTTTTCACCATCACCGTCATGGGCGTGGCCACGTTCCTGGCAGGCTTGCTGCCGGACTCAAACGCCATCGGCGTGGCCGCGCCGTGGCTTCTGGTGGCACTGCGCGTGCTGCAGGGTTTTGCAATCGGCGGAGAGTATGGCGGCGCCGCGATCTACGTTGCCGAACATGCAGCGCCCGGAAGGCGTGGGACTGCGACAGGATGGATTCAGCTATCCGCGTCCATCGGGCTCATTCTGGCGCTGGCGGTCATTCTTGGCGTTCAGCGCAGCGTCGGCGAAAGCGTGTTCGCCGATTGGGGCTGGCGTATTCCTTTCCTGCTATCGGCGATCCTGTTGGTGATCTCGCTGTGGATACGGCTGAAGCTGGATGAATCGCCGTTGTTCCAGCGCATGAAGGCCGAAGGCCGTGTCGCCAAAGCGCCGCTCCGCGAAGCGTTTGCGAACGGGTCCAATCTGAAAATCATCCTGACCGTTCTGGTCGGCGTGCTGACCGTCCAGGGCGCGGTCTGGTACATGGCACAGTTCTACACGCTGTTTTTCCTGCAGCATGTTTTGAAGCTCGATCTGGCGAGCGCCAACTGGTTCGTGATGGCGGCGACGGTGATTACGCTGCCCTTCTATGTTTTCTTCGCCTGGCTGTCCGACAGGATCGGGCGCAAGCCGGTGATGCTGACCGGCATCGGCGTCGCCGTCATAGCGATCTTTCCGGCATTTCACATGATGACCGATGCGGTGAACCCCGCGCTGGCGCAGGCGTCGCTAAAGTCGCCGGTGTTTGTCGTCGCCGCGCCGGACGAGTGTTCGGTCCAGTTCGATCTCATCGGAAAGACGCAATATGTTTCGTCCTGCGACATCGCCAAAAGCGCGCTGACAAGCGCGGGCATTCCCTACAAGAACGAAGCGGCGGCTGAAGGCGCGTTCGCGCGCGTGCGCGTCGGCGATGAAGAAGTCGAAAGCCCGGACGGCCGCACGTTGAATTCAACCGATCTGGCGGCGGCCAAGAAAAACTTCGACCTGCGCCTCAAAGCGGCGCTGACCCGCGCGGACTATCCAGCGAAGGCCGATCCGAAAAGCGTGGACGGCACAACCACACTCATCCTTCTCGTGATCCTCGGTCTCGCGGCGGCGGCGCTGTACGCACCGCAGGCGGCGGCACTGGTCGAACTCTTCCCGACGCGCATCCGCTACACCGCGCTGTCCGTGCCCTATCATATCGGTGTGGGATGGTTCGGCGGCTTCCTGCCCGCGACGGCCTTCGCCATTGTGGCCGCGACGGGAAATATCTATGCAGGTCTCTGGTATCCCGCGATCATCGCCGGCGTTGGTTTTATCGTGACGCTGCTGTTCCTGCCGGAGACCTACAAGCGTTCGATCGAGTAGCTATTTCACTTCGACCGGCACGCCGGGTTCGCGCTTACTGGGGTGAATGACGAGCGAGGATTTCACGCCCGCGACGTTCTTCGCGGCCGTCAGCGTATCGGTGATGAAAGACTGAAAAGACGACAAGTCCTTCGCCACGCATTTCAGAAGAAAGTCGACTTCGCCCGACAACATGTAGCACTCGCGCACCTGCGGCCAGCTTCGCGCCTGCTCCTCGAACTTCTTGAGATCCGCGTCGTTCTGGCTGGACAGGCCGACAAAGACGAAGCCAGTCACTTCATAGCCCAGCGATTTGCTGTCGAGATCGGCGTGATAGCCCTTGATATATCCGGCCTTCTCCAGCGCCCGCATCCGGCGCAGACATGGCGGCGCGGTAATCTTGGCGCGGCGCGACAGTTCCACATTGGTAATCCGGCCGTCGGCTTGCAGTTCGGAAAGAATACGCAGATCGATAGAATCGAGCTTGTGGTGTTCCATGTAGGGGCACGGGTGGTTAAAAGCGGCGGGCCCAGTATCCTCCCGCTGCGTCACTTGCGCAATAATATTTCGACATTGAGAAACATCGTGTCTGTACCGAGTTGTCTCCCCTCCCCCGCCAATGCGTGCTGGGTGGTGTCCAACGGCACCCCCGGCATGGAAAATCAGGCGCTCGGGCTCTCCGACCGGCTGGACTTGCCCGTGGTGGTGAAACGGGTGTGGTTGCGGTGGCCCTGGAGCCAGATCGCGCCGTTTAGCCCCGGCCCTCCCTTTGGCCGGCAGACCGCGGATTCAGACGCTCTCGCCCCGCCCTGGCCCCGTCTTGTCATCGGCGTGGGCCGCCAGAGCATTCCTTTCATGCGGGCGATCAAAGACGCCAGTCCGCAGACCATCACGGTCCAATGTCAGGATCCGCGCACCGATCTGTCCAAGTTCGATCTCGTCATACCACCACAGCATGACCGCTTGAGCGGACCGAACGTGTTTCCGATCCTCGGCAGCCCCAATCGCATAACAGCGGACAAACTCGCTCAGGCACGCACGCACTTCGCGCCGCTGTTCGGACCTTTGCGCGCGCCGCGTCTTGCCGTGCTCATCGGCGGTAAAAACCGCGTCTATGATTTTGGCCGGCAAACAGTGGACGCGCTGGCGCATGTATTATGCGATCTTGCGAAGACGCACGGTCTGATGGTGACGCCGTCGCGGCGCACCGGCACGGAAAATATCGCGCGGATCGAATCAGCGCTTGCGGACACCGATGCCTATCTTTGGCGCGAGGGCGGCGAGAACGCGTATTGGGGCATGCTCGCCTGGGCCGATACGTTTCTCATCACCGCCGATTCGGTCAATCTGGCCTGCGAATCCGCGGCAACCGGAAAGCCGGTACATATTTTCCCTTTGCCGGGGCGGTCAACAAAGTTTGATGATTTTCATCGCGCGCTCGCGGAGCGCGGTATTTCCCGCCTGTTTACGGGCCAAATTGAGCAATGGCCTTACCCGCCGCTCGACGAAACAGGCCGTGCGGCAAAGCGCGTGCGCGAACTTCTTGACGTTTCGGCGATGGCTCCCGATATGAAGGCGTGAGGGGCTGGTGAGCCGCATTCGCGGCGCGTCCCAAATTGTTTCTGGGAGCGTCATGCCCGATCTCCATGCAAAAGTTGTGATTTTGGGAAGCGGGCCTGCAGGCGCCACCGCCGCGATCTATGCTGCGCGCGCGCTGATGGAGCCGGTGATGATCGCGGGCATTCAGCCAGGCGGCCAGCTCACCATCACCACCGAAGTCGAAAACTATCCGGGCTTCGCGGATGCCATCCAGGGGCCGTGGCTGATGGAGCAGATGCAGGCGCAGGCCGAGCACGTCGGGACCAGACTGATCCAGGACACCATCGCATCGGCCGACCTGGCGAAGCGCCCCTTCACGCTGATCGGCGATAGCGGCGATCGCTATATTGCCGAAACGCTCGTCATCGCGACCGGCGCCAGCGCAAGTTGGCTCGGCCTTCCCACCGAAGAGAAGTTCAAGGGCTTTGGCGTATCCGCCTGCGCCACCTGTGACGGCTTCTTTTTTCGCGGCAAGCGCGTCGCCGTCGTCGGCGGCGGCAATACCGCTGCGGAAGAAGCCCTTTTCCTGACAAATTTCGCCGACAAAGTGACGCTCATCCATCGCCGTCCCACCTTGCGCGCGGACAAAACCAACCAGATGCGCCTCGCTGCCAATCCGAAAATTGAAATTATTTATGATTCGGTTGTCGACGAGGTTCTGGGTACTGAAAGCCCGCGCGGCGTGAACGCGATCAAGGTTCGCAACATGTCGGAAGGCGTGTCGCAAACCATCGCGGTGGACGGATTATTCGTCGCCATCGGTCATAAACCGGCGACCGATCTGTTTCGCACACAGGTCGATATGGACGACGACGGTTACATCAAGACCGCGCCGGACTCGACGCGGACCAGCGTGCCCGGCGTGTTCGCGGCGGGCGATGTGAAGGACAAGATTTTCCGGCAGGCCGTGACGGCTGCCGGAATGGGTTGCATGGCGGCACTGGAAGCGGAGAGATTTCTCGCTGGCGGTCACTAGCAACCATTAAGCGCCTGGAGGGGCGCCACGATGGATTGGGACAAGTTGCGTATTTTCCACGCGGTGGCATCCGCCGGAAGTTTCACCCATGCGGGGCAGATGCTGACGCTTAGCCAGTCCGCCGTGAGCCGCCAGATCAGCGCGCTGGAAGATGAAATCACCACGCCGCTGTTCCAGCGCCACGCGCGCGGCCTCACGCTCACCGATGAAGGTGAGTTGCTGTTCTCCGCCGTAACGGACGTGCTGTCGCGGTTGGGACAGGCGGAAGAAGCGCTGAAGAACGCGCAGTCCGCGCCGCGCGGTTCGCTGAAAATCACCACCAGCCATGGCCTCGGCACCTATTGGGTATTGCCGCGCATCGAAGCGTTCCTCGGGGAATTTCCCGAACTTCAGGTCCATCTGGTGTTCGAAGATCATGAGCTGGATCTGGCGCAGCGCGAGGCCGACATCGCGGTGCGCATGCGCGCGCCGGTGCAAGCCGACCTGATCCAGCGCAAGCTGTTTACGGTTCACTACCATCTCTATGCCTGCGAAGGTTATCTGGCGAAGAACGGCACGCCGCAGAATTTCGCGGACCTGCTGAAACACATACTCATCGCCTATGGCGAATCGGCGGCGCCGGAAATCCGCGACGTGAACTGGTTGATCGACGCCGTTGCAAAAATCTCGCCCAATGGCACCTATCGCGCGCTGCGCATCAACAATCTGACGGGTATCCTGCATGCTACCGAAGCCAGCGTTGGCATCGCGGCACTGCCGGATTACATCGCGGCGGAGCGCCCCGGACTTGTACGCGTGCTTCCCGACGTCGAGGGCCCAGCGTTCGATGTGCATCTGGTCTATTGCGATGCTTTGCGCCAATCCAAGCGTGTCGCCGCCTTCCGCGATTTTCTGGTTAAGGCCGCAAAAGACTGGAAATTCTGAAGCGCATTACGCTTTGGAAAGGCCGGATTGACGCACTTGAAACGCGTCCCGCCGCCACCAAATATGGTTTGTCGCTTTCGTTCCCCCACGATGGCGGCACTCGCGGAGGGAAACCTTCGCACGGTTTTTCATCTCTCGTCCCCCTTGAGAGAAAAGCCATCAAGCAAAACGACTGTCGCCGGAGCAGCCCCCTGCTCCGGCGATTTTTTATTCACTCCAGATGGCTGCGCAACATCCATGCTGCTTTCTCGGCGGCGTCCATGCGCTGCGTCAGCAGATCCATCGTCGGCTGATCGCCCGCGTCTTCCGCCGCCTTGAAGGCGTCACGCGCGCTGCGCGACAAGATTTCGTTTCCGTCCGCAAGATCGCGCACCATCTCGAGCGCTGGCGGGACGTTGTCGCCGCTTTCCTGGATGGATGTCAGCTTGGCGTAGGTGCGGTAGTTGCCCGGCGCATATTCGCCGAGCGCGCGGATGCGCTCTGCAATCAGATCGGCAGCATCGTGCAACTCGGTATATTGGGTCTCGAAAAGCGTATGCAGGCCCGCGAACATCGGGCCGGTGACGTTCCAGTGATAACCATGCGTCTTCAGGTACAGGACGTAAGTGTCGGCAAGGACCTTGCTCAACCCATCCGCAACGGCCTTGCGGTCGCTCTGTTTCAAACCGATGTTGATGTTCATGGCATTGCTCCGTCTCATCTGCCGTTAAGATACGAACGCCGGCGCGCCGGATCAAGTAGTTTGGAATAATTCTAAAGAGAAAAGCTCATGGATCTGAATAACCTGCGGGAAACCTCGAATTTCGATGACAGGCGCGGCCAGTCCGGCGGCTTCAGCGGCGCAAGCTGGGATGGCGGCTTCGGTGGGTTTGGCGGCAGCGGCATCGGTGTGCGCGGCGGCGGCCTCGGCTTTGTGGGGCTGCTGATCCTCTATTTCCTGTTCGGGTCCGGCGGGAGCGGCGGCGGTTTGCTGAGCAATCTAGGCAACGACGACAGCGGGAACAGCAGCACGCCCGCAACCCAGAGCCAGACGGCTGACACGCACAGCAACGACTCGCAACTCGACTTCGCGCGCAAGATCGTGGGCTCAGCGGAAGATGTCTGGACGCCGATCCTCGCGGCGCGCGGCGTGACATTCACGCCCGCCGTCATCACTTTCTATACGACCGAGACGCCGACGGCCTGCGGCGATGGCCAAGCCACCGCCGGGCCGTTCTACTGCCCGAACGACAATCGCATCTATCTGGACCTGTCTTTCTTCAACCAGCTTGCCACGCAATTCGGCGCGCCGGGCCAGTTCGCGCAGGCCTATGTGATCACACATGAGTTCGGCCATCACATCCAGAACCTGGTGGGCACGATGGACAAGGAGCAGTCGGCTCTGCAAGGCAGTGGCGCGCAGGGCGCGACCGGCGCGTCCGTGCGTCTGGAATTGCAGGCGGACTGTTACGCCGGCGTTTGGGCCTATCAGGCCAACGCAAAATTCCACATCCTGCAAAACGGCGATGTCGAAGGCGGATTGAAAGCGGCGAGTTCCGTCGGCGACGACACGCTGGAAAAACAGAGCCAGGGCTATGCGGTTCCGGACTCTTTCACCCACGGCACCAGTGCCCAACGCATGCGCTGGTTCCAGCGCGGCATCGCCCACGGCAATATGGATGATTGCGATACGTTCGGCGCAAGCACGCTCTAGTTACGCCGCTTCTTTGTGGCCCGCCGGCTGGATGCCTGTTGCATCCGGCATGTGACGCCGCAGAAGCTCGGAATCGTCACGCGCGCTGGCGCGGACGGGGCGGCTGAAATCCGATTTCAGCTGTGCCCACCACCGCCCGAAATAGGCGTGCCTGTTCGCGACGTTGAAAACGTCAGGCGCCGCCGCGCGAACCTTGCGAATGCTCGTCCAGGGCACGTTCGGAAACGTGTGGTGCTCGAAGTGATAGCCGGTGTTGAAGAAGATGCGATTACCCCACCAATAGGTCGAGCGCGTCGGCGCCTCCGTGTCGTCGCCCGGATGCTCGGAGAGAAACTGGCCCTGGCTGGAAATACCCCAGCGGCCCAGCACCAGCGACATCGACCACAGGTGATAGAGGAAG
>DATCFN010000086.1:0-8626 GCA_036509475.1 Rhizomicrobium sp.
CGTGGATCGAAGGAATACCTGGTCTGCTATCCATTCGAGGGCCGCCTGGCGCATCAAACGCTGGGCATGCTCATCACGCGCCGTCTCGAACGCTTGCGGATGCGGCCACTTGGCTTCGTTGCCAACGAATACGCCCTTGCCGTGTGGGGACTTCGCGACATGAGCAGCGTCGACATGGACAGGCTGTTCGATGAGGACATGCTCGGCGACGATCTGGATGCGTGGCTGGCGGAATCGGCGCTCTACAAACGCACCTTCCGAAATTGCGCGATCATTTCCGGGCTGATCAACCGCCGTGGCCTCAACGAAGAGAAGACGGGACGGCAGGTGACGTTTTCCTCCGACCTCATCTACGACGTGCTGCGCGAGCATGAGCCGGATCACATTCTCTTGCGCGCAACTTATGCGGATGCGGCAACCGGACTCCTCGACATCGGGCGGCTCAGCGCGGCACTGACCCGCATCAAGGGCCATATTGTGAAAAAGCGGCTGGACCACGTATCCCCGCTGGCGGTGCCGGCGCTTTTGGAAATATCCAGGGAAATGGTGGCGGGCGAAGCGCGGGAGGCTATCCTGCACGATGCGGAAGAATCGCTGATCGCGGAGGCGATGTCGATTGATTGAGAAACGTGTCGTCGTGAACGGCGAGGAACTTGTCCTCGACAGCCTGGGCGCCTTGTGGTGGCCGAGCGAGCGGGCGCTTGTCTTTGCCGATATGCATTTCGAAAAAGGCTCGGCCTATGCGCGCAGCGGACAATTGCTGCCGCCCTACGATACGCGCACGACATTGAAACGCGTCTCGGCGTTGATGGATATTTACCAGCCGGCGCTGGCGATCGCGCTGGGCGACTCTTTTCACGACCGCACCGCCGCCGACCGGCTCGACGAAATCGAACGCGCGATGCTGACCGGCATCGGCAATCGCGCGGATTGGATATGGATTACCGGCAACCACGATCCGCATCCGCCGACATGGCTTGCCGGAACGATCACCGAGGAAGTCGCTATCGGCGGCTTGGTGTTTCGCCATGAACCGTCCGAAATACACATGCGCGGTGAGGTTGCGGGGCATCTGCATCCCTGCAAGACGGTAACACGCGGCGGACAGAGTCTGCGGCGGCGTTGCTTCGCATCCGATGGCGCGCGGTTGGTGATGCCGTCCTTCGGCGCCTATACGGGTGGCCTCGATGTGCGCGACGCTGCCTTACGCTCGCTTTTTCCGAAGAATTTTCTGGCTTATGTGCTTGGCCGTTCGCGGGTGTTCACCGTCGCAGCTTAGGTTTGCCGGAACAGCAGAGACGAAATCCAGCCCATCAGCACCGCGATCAGGACTGCTGCCAACCCGTAGAACAGCGGCTGGTTGTGCGCATAGTTGAAAAGGTTCCTTTCCAGGCCGATCTGATCTACAAAAAGCGGTGTCGATTGAGCGCTGATCACCTGCCCATCGCGAAAGAGATAGACCTCCGCCGTATATTGTCCGCGCGGCGCGTCCGCCGGCACCGGCACATGCACACGAAACAGCGAATAGCTGAGAAACTCCACGCCCGCCGGCGCTTCGGAGAACAGATGGCCGCGTTGGCGCTCGCGCACGACGGCTGAGCGGAATTGTTCGGTGGTGGAAATCTTGTGCGTGCTTGACGATTGCGGTGCGACGTTTTCCAGACCGATCTGGTACCGCTGGAGCACCGGCGCGGCGGCGATCTTTGCCAGAGGCTGCGAGCTGGCGACAAAATAGTAAGCCGGCATGCCGGACAGCGTGACTTCGCGATTGTTGATCCAGATGCCTGCGATGCGTGACTTGCGGCGCACCGCCATTGTCGCGTCAGGCCCGCGCACCACCACGACAACGTCGCGCTTTGCAGGACTGGCGTCGTTATCCGGCGCTTCTATGGCGCCAAAGACGACGAGGTCCGAGCCGGTGTAGTTCGACGTGATCTGAATTTGATCCTGCGACAAGCCCGAAACGAGGTCGTCGGCCTTCGCCACGGTAACCAGAAGCGGAAGAACGATGGCGAGGATCGTTGCGCGTTTCATTGGCCCGCGATCGCCACGCTATAGGGGTCGTCCGGTGTGACGACAAGGCCGAACAACAGCCGGACGCCGACCATCAGAACAAGGATCGCCAGCAACAGTCGCAGTTGCTCGCCGCGCAGGCGGGCCGCCATGCTCACGCCGAACTGCGCGCCGATCACGCCACCCGCGATCAGAACAGCCGCGAGCATGATGTCCACATTGTAGTTGTTCACCGCCTGCAAAACGGTCGTGGCCGCTGCAACGCAAAGAATCTGGACCAGCGAAGTGCCCACCACCACGCTGGTCGGCACGCGCAGCAGATAGATCATCACAGGCACCAGCACGAAACCGCCGCCGACCCCCAGCAGGCCCGACAAAACACCGATGAATAGCCCCAGGATCGCGGGCGGCAATACGCTGATGTAAAGGCGCGACTGGCGAAACCGCATCTTGAGCGGCAGACCGTGAATCCAGTTGTGATGTTTCTGCGTTGCCGACGGAAGCGGTTGGCCCGTGCGGGTGGCATGCAACGTGCGCAGGCTCTCGTTCAGCATCAGTCCGCCGATGGTGCCGAGAAGGATCACGTAGCCAACGGAAACGACAATCTCCGATTGCCCGGCGGCACGCAGGATACCGAACAGCCAGACGCCGAACGCCGTTCCCAAAAGGCCGCCGCCAAGCAGCACGCCGGCCATCGTGAAATCGATGGAGCGGCGTCGCCAATGCGCCAGCGCGCCGGCCATGGACGAGGCGGTGATGTGACTGGCGGTTGTCGCCACCGCGACTTCGGATGGGATCCCGTAGAAGATAAGCAGCGGCGTCAGAAGAAACCCGCCACCGACGCCGAACATGCCGGACAGAAAGCCGACCGCGCCGCCCATGCCCAGAATGATCAGCCAATGGACCGACATTTCCGCGATGGGCAGATAGATTTCCATCAATCAAACGCGCTTGGGAATTGGGCAGGCGCTTCCTGCGAACGCGCAATTCGAACGTGGTCCGGAACTTTGCGCGCGCGGTTCTCGCGGGTCAACCGCGAGAGGGCGCATCAACCGCCAAGAACGTCGGCAGCCGACGGCGCCGCGTTCGCTGCACGATTGAGCGGCTGAGGGCGGAAGCTTTCGGCGGCCTTCTGTGCGGCGGCCTTGTCGGCCGGCGCCAACTGCGTGGCGAGCGCGTCGACGCGCGCTTTGGATTCGGTGTCGCCCTGCGCCGCGGCAATCGCGTACCATTTATAAGCTTCGGTCAGGCTCTGGGTTACGCCCATGCCGCGCTCATAGAGGACGGCCAGATTGAACTGCGAATCCGAGAGCCCAAGCTGGGCCGCCTTGGTGAACCATTGCGCGGCCTGCTGAAGGTTTTTCGGAACGCCCGAACCATCGGCGAAGGCAACAGCCAGATTGTGCATCGCCTTGCGGTTGCCCTGCTTGGCCGCGATGCCGTAGAGCTGGATGGCCTTGGCGGCGTCCGTCGGCACGCCATGACCGCGCTCATAAAGCGTGCCCAGGCGATAGGCCGACATCGCGTCGCCTTGATTGGCGGCGCGCTCCAGCCAGCGAGCGCCTTCGGCTTCATTCACGGGAATGCCGGTGCCGTCGAGATAGGCAAAGCCCAATGCGGCTTCGGCGCGGACATTGCCGCCATTGGCGAGGGCGGCCAGTTTTTGCGCCGGTGATTGTCCCGCCTGCGGCGCAGGTACTGCGACGGCTTGCTGTGCAGCCGGCGGCGCGGCGGCATCGGGAACGGGTTTGACAGTCGCCGGGCGAACCCTGATCGGCTTGGGCTGCACCATCGCAGGAGCCGCAATGGCGGGCGACGTTTGGGTCGCGGTCTCGTCACCGCTGTCGAGCGGCGGCGCGTAAGCCTGCGCTGCGGGTGAGGGTGTTGGCGGCGGCAAGATCGTGCCGACATTGCTGGCGGGAACGCGCACGGTGTGACCGCCGCTCAGTCCCTGGCTGAGGAACAGGCCGGCGACAATCGCGACGATGACAAGCAGAACGATGCCGCCAATGAGCAGATAGCGGGTGCCGGATGATTTGACGACGGGCTCTTCCGCGACATCGGCCGTCGCGGCGCGGCGCATACCCCACGAAAAGCCGCTTGCCGCCGGTTGCTCGGCAGAGGTCGTGGCGGCGCGGGCAGAACGGCGCGCGGCGGACATGAAAGATTCGTTGGCTGGCGGCGGCAGTTCGCCCTGTTCGGCGGCGGCGGCAAACGTATCGGCGGCGTAGTGCGGATGGCCGAACGAATGCGCTCCTTCTGCGGCGCCGCTATCGAAAGAGGGTGGGGCAAACGGATCCGGCGGCGGCTGGAAGCCCTGCTGTTGCGGCGCGAAAGAATGCTGGAAGGGCGGTGCGGTTTCCGGGAACGGCGGCAGGTCGAAGATCGGCTGACCGGCGCTTTGCGGGCCCGACGCGGCCGGCGGCGCATATTGCGAGGCTGCGGCCTTCGATGTCGGCTGCGCTTCGGTCGCTGGCTCAAAAGTCGCGAGCTTGCCGTTGGCGTCTTTTACGGCGGAGCGCAATTCAGACAGCGCCTCGCGGTGACGCTTGTCGGCGGCGTCAACCCGCTGGGCCAGTGTGCGGAGTGTTTCTTCGACGTTTCCGGCATTGCCGGTCGTGCGTTCGGTATTCTCGAGGCGCCCTGCGATATCCGACAATGCGTGTTCGATGCCGAGCAGGCGGCGATCCAGTTGGGGGTCTTCCGCCTTGCTGCCGAGATGGGCGACGTTTTCCTCGAGCCGCGCCATGGCGCCGGATGTCTGCGCTTCGGTGGCAGAGAAGCGCGCGTTCAAACGATCGAGCGTTTCACCCAGCTGATTGAGGCTCGACGCGTGGCGCTGGATTTCGCCCGTGGTGACGGCTTTGTCGCCCTGCGATTTTTCGATGTTGTCGAGCGTGCGTTCCAGCGTGCTGGCGCTGGACTGCGCGGCGCGTTCGACGGCGCGGACGCGTTCGTCGATCAGGGCAATGCGTTGCTCCAGCGTGCGTGACGTGCTCTCGGCTTCCTCGCGCGCTTCGACAAGCTTTCCGGCGACGGATTCCACATTGGTCGCGAGCGCGGCAATCTGATCGGCGGACTGGTTGGCGGTTTGCGAGATCTGGTCGGCGAGCCGCGACAGGCCTTGATGCAAGCCGCGCACAGCGTCCTTCAATCCATCCTGTGCGTTTTCTTTTTCGATGCGTGTGAGGCGCTCGGAAAGACCCACCACATGCACGCCTAGCTGATCGAAGGCTTGCGCCTGTTCGCGCGTGGCGATGTTGATTTCGGTGGCGGCCTTGTTCATCGCCCGGCTGTTCTCGGACTGGCTGCGCTCGTTCGCTTCAAGGCGGCGGCCGACGCCGCGCAGCTGCTCTTCGATCCGCTTATAGGCGCTGTGTGTATCGGATTCGCTGCGCGAAACATTCGCCAGCATCGCTTCGGTATCGCGGCTTGTGGCGGAAGCGGGGGCAGAGGACGCCGCCCAGCTTTTCTGATCGGCGTGAATGTCCGTCATATCGGAAAGGCTGCGCAGAATCCGTCTCGTCAGCCATTCGCCAACCGAGAGGCCTTCGCGCCGCGCAGATGCCCTGGCAGCCTCCCGGGCTTCGGGGGGGATGCCGGCAACATTCCACGGAAGATCAGGCTGCATTTTGATTCGCCATCCACCGCACCACAAATAAGGGTATCGGCGCCGAGATATTGTGTAAAGAAAACAACCGGCCTCGACAGGCTGTGTATCAACGGAACGCCCGTCCATACACAGCTATCCTCGACCCGCACGGTTAATTCGGGGTTAGCGGTGGCTTTCGACGCCCGCGCGGGCGAGCTCGGGGCCGAGCCGTCCCGTCGCCCAGGTCCATGCCATGCGAAAATCCGAAATCAGGGACCAGACGGGATAGGTGAAGGTCGCGGGCCGGTTCTTTTCGATGAAGAAATGGCCGAACCAGGCGAAACCATAGCCGCCCAGAAGCGCGGTTAGGCCAAACCAGCCGTCGCCGGTCACGAGCAGGGCGATCAGCGAAAGGATTGCCAGCGCCGTGCCCGCATAGTGGATCGCGCGGGTCGATGGCTTGGCATGTTCGCGCAGGTAGTACGGCCAGAAGTCGGAATAGGATTTGATCGGCTGATTGGTTTGCCTGTCCGGCGGCATCACGCCCTCCTATTGATCGGGTTTGGGCCTTGGCTCCGTCAGCAGCTTTGCGCCCGGCGGTGGCTTGGAAGCATTTCCCGCGGTCTTGGGATCGGCGAATTGCTGAATCGGCCGCACCGCGTGCTGCTGTTCCGGCGGCGGCAGGCCCATATCCGTTGCGAAGAGCTGTGTGACATAGACCATGCCATCATTGACCGCTGCGCCGACGCCGGCGCGGTTGTAGGGCGCGTAGGAAAGATTCTGTTTGTGGTCCGCGCTGCCCAGCCATGTGTTGACGATGGCATGAGCATAGGTCTCGACATCGATGCCGTATTTTGGATCGTAGCCTTCGGCCGCAATGTTCTCGCCGAGCAGGCCCTGAAAATCCTGATCCTTGTCCATGATGATGTCGGCGGTGGTCTGACCGTCTGGCGATTTGTGCGCTAGATAGTTTTTTGTCGCCATGTCCGCGCTCTTCTCGCGCGCGACGCCGACCAGTTCGGAATCCAGCGCCAGCGTTTTCGCCGCCGGGTCGATCTTCACGCGCTCCTGTTCGATCAGCGTGAAGACGCGGTCTTCCAGCGCCGCCATCTGGGTGTGCGGATCGGGCGGCGGTGCCGGCTTACGGCTGAATCCCATATCGCCCGCACAACCGGCGCAAGCCAGCAGCAACAGGATCGGGACGAGTGCCTTGCGCATGGCGCGGACGGTCAGTGCACGATCTCGAACAGGCCGGCCGCGCCCATGCCGCCACCGATGCACATGGTGACGACACCGTATTTCGCCTTGCGGCGGCGGCCTTCGATGAGCAGATGGCCGGTCATGCGCGCACCCGACATGCCATAGGGATGGCCGATGGAGATGGCGCCGCCATCGACGTTCAGCTTCTCATGCGGGATGCCGAGCTTGTCGGCGCAATACAAAACTTGCGACGCGAAAGCCTCGTTCAATTCCCAAATGTCGATGTCATCGACTTTCAACCCGTGACGCTCGAGAAGGCGCGGCACCGCATAGACCGGGCCGATGCCCATTTCGTCGGGCTCGCAGCCACAGGTGGCGAAGCCGCGGAAAATGCCGAGCGGCTTGATGCCCTTCTTGGCGGCGACAGCAGCGTCCATCACCACGGCGGCCGATGCGCCGTCGGAGAATTGCGAGGCGTTGCCGGCGGTGATGAATTTGCCTTCCGCGATCTCGCGGCCGCCGGAGAACACCGGCTTCAGCGCGCGCAGGCCTTCGATGGTCGTGTCCGGGCGATTGCATTCGTCCCGGTCGACGACAACGTCAACGATGCTTTCCTGTCCGGTCGCCTTGTCGAGTTTTTTCATTTTGGTTTTCAGCGGCACGATCTCGTCCGCGAATTTTTGCGCCTGCTGGGCGGCGGCGGTGCGACGCTGGCTTTCCAGCGCATACTGGTCCTGCCGCTCGCGATCCACGCCATAACGCGCAGAGACGACTTCGGCTGTCTCGATCATCGACATCCATAGTGCAGGTTTGATCTGCATCAAATGTTCTTCGGTGATGTTTTTCATGTTCATGCCGCCCATCTGCACCAGGCTGATGGACTCGACGCCGCTGCCCACGGCGACCGGTGTGCCTTCGGTGATGATCTGTTGCGCGGCCATGGCGATGGCCTGCAGGCCGGAGGAGCAGAAGCGGTTGATGGTGACGCCGCCGGTGGAAACCGGGCAGCCTGCCCAGATCGCCGCATTGCGCGCCACGTTCATGCCGGTCGCGCCTTCGGGCTGTGCGCAGCCCATATAGACGTCTTCGACTTCGCCCGCGTCGATGCCGGCCTTCTTGATGGCCTGCTGGACGGCATGACCGCCCATCGTGGCGCCATGAGTCATATTGAAGCCGCCGCGCATGGATTTCGCGAGACCGGTGCGGGCAGTGGAAACGATGACGGCTTCTCTCATGGTACTCTCCGGATTTGGACCGCGCGGACGGTAGCCTGACCGATGCGAAGGCGCAAAGTCCGTTATTCAAGGATGCCGTCGCCCGCATGGCCGTCGGGATCGCGCTTCCAATAAACGTAGGATGCGGCAATGCCACAGATCGCGGACACAACGGTGCCGCTGATCAATGTATAAAGGGCGGCAGCCTGTCCCATGGCGACCAGCGCGCCGAGCGTGACAATGCCTGTCACCACAAAGAGTCGGCCACTCAGCCGGTTGCTTTTTTCCCAGGACAGATCGCTACTCAAGGACCAAGGCGTGCGCACGCCCAAAAAGAAATTTGCGCGGGATTTGCCGAGGAAATTGCCCAGCGCGATCAGCAAGATCGAAACACCCGCGACTGCATAGCCTGCGACGTCGAGGACGACGCCCCGCGCGGTCATAACGATTACGATATGCACACCGGCCAAAATGCCGACCGCGCCGATCCAGCCGACGGCGTAAGGCACGCGGCTTGAGGCAAGATTGGCGCGGCGGGGCTCAATGCTGGGCCACAATGCGAACAAAGCCGTCAGAAATAGTGCCAATGCAGGCGCGAAGATTAATG
>DATCFN010000087.1:0-2620 GCA_036509475.1 Rhizomicrobium sp.
TCGACAAGGCCGGCGCGGCGAAACTGGATCACGCGGCCATCGCCAAACTGGCCGCCGGCAAGCTGGGCGCGGGAGATTGGTACGGCCAGATGGTGGCGGTGAGCTATGAGCGGGCACGAGGCATCCGCGCCCTCAACCAGAAATGCGACGGCGAATTCTCGGTCAGCGTCAGCAAGGTGGTTCCGGCGCCGCTCGCGCAACTGTTCAAGGCCGCCACCGCGGGCGGCTGGTTTCCCAAAGGCAGTTTCGAGGAAACCTCCCGGACGGCAGACAAATACTGGCGCGGCAAATGGAAGACCGGCCGCAAACTGGAATTCGGTTTCACCGCCAAAGGCGACGGCAAATCGCAGATCGCGCTGGAGATCGGTAATATCCCCTCTGAGGCCGACGTCGAGAAAGCCCGCGCGACCTGGAAAAAGGCGATGGAGAAGCTTACGGCTATGCTTGCATGAGCGTTGGCAAATACAGTCTCTCTTTGCTGTGTGGCTATGATTCAATGCTCGTTCTTCTGGACGATTTGTGGGAGCGCGACGGCAAGCGATCAGACGACTTGGCAATCATGCTTGGCGGGATGAATCGAACTGTCAGCGGGCCTCCACTCGACGCGGCTCAATGGTCAGACTGGTTGGATGCCACGTTGTTTGTTCGCCCCGATTTTGAGTCGGTGAGACGTGCGCGCGAGCAGATTCAGAGCGATCACACGGCTTTTCTAAAAACTTTGGAGATTCAAGATTTCGAGACGCAGTGCTCAGCCATCCGATTGCTGCAGGAGGCGGCATCGCAAAGATCTTGGCATGTCGCCGGGAACGAGCAAATGGATTTGTTGCAGGCGTATGCTGCTGTTGTTGCGTTTCTTCGTGCGTACTGGAAACGACGCAATTCCGCATCCAACGATATTTTTCAAATTTTGCAGCAGTTCGAAAGCGGTCAACCGGCGTTGTGGGAAAGTTGGGTGAGCGCGGTAGCGGAACAGAGCAAGATTGAACGGGACAATTCGCGCTGATCGATTGGTGTGCTTAACCCGCCTTCGCCATCCATATAATGTGACGCGGGCCTTTGCCGTTGCTGTTGGCGCGGGTTTTGATTTCTTCGACCGCGAACCCCGCGCGCTGAAGGCGCTGCGCAAATTTTGGACTGGGTGCTGCCGACCACACGGCTAGCACGCCGCCGGGACGAAGCGCTTTGCGCGCGGCGTGCAAGCCCTTCAGATCGTAGAGCCTGTCGTTCGAGTCTTGCGTGAGGCCATCGGGTCCGTTGTCCACGTCAAGCAGGATCGCGTCGAAACGCGCGGCGCCGTCCGCGATCGTATCGCGCACATCCTCTTCACGGATGCGGACACGCGGATCGGCGAGGCAGGCCGCGGACAGATGCGCCATCGGTCCGCGTGCCCATGTCATCACGGCCGGCACAAGCTCGGCCACCGTGACGCGCGCATCGGCGCGAAGACCGGCGAGGGCCGCGCGCAAGGTGAAGCCCATGCCGAACCCGCCGATCAGCACATGGCACTTCGCCCGCCCGCCGACGCGCGCGCAGGCAAGATCGGCCAGCGCCTTTTCCGACCCGCTCATGCGGCTGTTCATCAGCGTGGCCGGTCCCGACAGGATCGAGAATTCCTCGCCGCGCCGCATCAGCCGAAGCTCGTCGCCGCCGGCGATCACAACCTTGTCCAGAAGAACCCACGGGATCATGCAAAATATACTACCTGTCATCCCCGGCGAGTGCGAACGGAGTGAGCGCGAGGGAAGGGGACCTAGGCATTGAAGCGTTAAAACTGCAAAAGAATTTGCGCGATCCTGTCTCAATCTGTTCTGTTACGCCTGCCTAGGTCCCCTTCCCCTCGCTACGCTCGGCCGGGGATGACAAGTTTTGAAAACGGAAACAACATGCAACTCCATCTGTCTCCCTCTGGCCCTTGTTGGGGTTCGCAATGACGGAACGCCGCATCAGTGCCGTGCTCGCCATCCTGATCGGCGCGATCTATGCGCAGGGGCTTTATCTCGGGCTGCGCGCATTCGCGTGGCAGCACGGATCTTGGCGCGTGCTGGCCATCGGCGCGCTGATCCCGCTGGTCGCGGGCGTGTTCGCGCTGGCGGGGCGCATGACAATCCTGCTGCCCATCGCCTGGGGATGGGTGCTGGGCGTGCATCTGCCGAAGCTGCTGCTGCCGCGCCCGCAAATGCCGCCGGAGGTTGTGGCGCGCATGGCGCAGAGCGGCGCGCATGTCGTGGCGCCGCCGCCCGATTATGCCGGCATGGCGATGTGCGCAGTGGCCTTCATCGGATTGGCGCTGTATCTCTACGCTTGGCGCCGCGACAACGCATAACATCGGACATCTCATGCAACTGCATCTCTCCACCTGGCCGGAAATCGACAAATATCTGGAGACGTCGAAGGCGATCCTCATTCCCATCGGCTCGACGGAGCAGCATGGCCCGAACGGATTGCTCGGCACCGATGCGCTGTGCCCGGAGATCATCGCCAGGCGCGCGGGCGACGAGAGCGGCATCCTGATCGGCCCGACGTTCAATGTGGGGCAAGCGCAGCATCACATGGCGTTCTCCGGCACGATCACCTTGCGCCCCTCCACCATGATCGCCGCGATGATCGACTGGACGCACAG
>DATCFN010000088.1:0-3425 GCA_036509475.1 Rhizomicrobium sp.
GACACGCTTGGATTTGTTGAAGGTCGTGGGATCGAGCCCTGCCGCTTTCGCAAGTCCCGACGCGGACATGTCGTGATTTTCGGCCAGCAAATCGATGGCATTCCAGACCTGATCGTGGGTAAGAACTTTCGCGTTGCGCGCCATGTGAATGAAGTCCATTGATCCGCTATTTATCCTATAGCACTATCGAGCAACGTACAAGGCTTTCGCCCGCGTCCGGGACATAGGATAAGAGGCCGGTAAAGAGGGAAAAACGGCCGAAATGCTGATGGATTGGGGCGCCAGCCTGTTGCGGAGATTGCCGGCCGAAACCGCGCATCGGGCGACCTTGCGGCTTTTGAACCTGTCCGCACCCTTTCTCCCCCGAGCGGCCCTCGACGATTCGCGGCTGGGCCTGGACGCGCTGGGGCTGCATTTCTCCAACCCCATCGGGCTGGCCGCCGGCTTCGACAAGGATGGCGATGTCCCGGATGCGATGGCGCGGTTCGGCTTCGGCTTCGTCGAATGCGGCACCGTCACGCCACGTCCCCAGGCTGGCAATCCACAACCACGCCTGTTTCGCCTCCCGGAAGACGGCGCGGTCATCAATCGGATGGGCTTCAACAATGGCGGCATGGAAGCGATGGCCGCGCGGCTAGCACGGCGGGCGCGGAGCAACATCGTCGGCATCAATATCGGCGCCAACAAAGACAGCGCCAATCGCATCGCCGATTATGAAACCTGTTTCGCGCGGTTGGCGCAGTTCGCCAGCTATGTAACGGTCAACGTGTCATCGCCCAACACACCCGGATTGCGCGGGCTGCAGAACCGCGACGAACTCACTTTGCTTTTGTCCATCCTCACTGAGGCCCGCGCCAGAAGCGGCTCACACGTGCCGCTTCTGCTCAAGATTGCGCCGGACATCTCGCCAGAAACACTGGATGACATCGTGGCGGTGACCCTGGCATCCGGCATCGAAGGGTTGATAGCGACCAATACCACCATCGCGCGGCCCAAACTGAACGGCGTCAACGCACATGAAAGCGGCGGCCTGTCAGGAAAGCCCTTGTTCGCGCCGTCGACCGCGATCCTGCGCGCGCTTCGCGAACGCATCGGTACGAAGCTGACATTGATTGGCGTGGGCGGCATATCGTCCGGCGCGGACGCCTATGCAAAAATCCGGGCCGGGGCGTCGCTGGTCCAGCTCTACACCGCCCTTGCCATCGACGGGCCGGCGCTCGTCACGCGCATCAAATCCGAACTGCTCGAATGTCTTGCCCGCGATAGTTTCGCGACCGTCGCCGACGCGATCGGCGCAGATTTGCACGGTGCATAAGCTTAAAACGCCCAAAAAAATACCGCAGACTCGGAGTTTTTCGCCGGAAACCATATTCGGAGAAATTCGCCGAACCGTCGCAAACTGAGGTCCGCGCTTGTGTAGAGTGCCGGTCTATTCGCTTTTGGGGGGCGGCACATGGACATGGATGATCTGGGCAAGCTGGTATTGCGCCTGACATTGGGCGTTCTTTTACTGTTTCACGGCGTTCACAAAATCCTGACCGGTATCGGCCCGATCCGCGACTTGATCGCCGCGCATCATCTTCCGGATTTTCTCGCCTACTTCGCCTATGCCGGCGAGGTTCTGGCGCCCATCCTCATCATCATCGGCCTACTCACGCGGGTTGGCGGCCTCCTCGTCGTCATCAACATGCTCGTCGCCGTCGTGCTGGTGCATATGGGCTCGCTCGCCGGAACCAACGAGATGGGCGGTTACGCGCTGGAGCTGCAGGCCTTCTATCTGTTCGGCGGACTTGCTGTTGCGCTGTTGGGCGCGGGACGCTTCAGCCTCGGCGGCGCCGGCGGCACGCTCAACTAGACGCTATGAGGAAGTGACCGCGCAACGCGGCCACCAGCTTCGCTTCGTCTTCCTGCCACATCTCGGCATGCACGTTCACGACTCTGCGGCCCTGCCGCGCAATGCGGGCGCGCGCAAAACTCGTCACGCTGCGGCCGCTGCGCAGATAGTCGATTGTGATGTCCACCGGCTTGGGCAGGATCGCGCCGCCAGTTTCAAACATCACCTGCGCGATGGCGGCGGTTTCCAGCAGCGATCCGATCACGCCGCCGTGCAGCGCCGGCAACGTGGGATTGCCGACCAGCTTCCATTCGAACGGCATCGTCAGCAGCAGCGCATTATCCTTCACGGCAACGCCAATTCCCAGATGACGGCAATAAGGAATGGCTTCGATCAGCTTTGACGGATCGGCTGTGCGCGGCGCGTTCATGGTGAGGCCGGAAAAGCGCTGACGCCGCCGCGAATGAGCATGAACGCTCCCGTGCATAAAGCGATTGGATCCGACGCATCGCCCTGATGCGCCGTGCCGCGCACGAAGGCGACCTCATGCGTCACGCGCACGCATTCGCATTCGGCGACAATCTCGACATGTGGTTTGGCGGGACGCATGTAATCGATGCGCAGGTCGAGCGTGGCGATGGGCATCGGCTCGCGCAGCTTTGCCATCACGGCGATTCCGCTGGTGTGATCCAGCAGTCCGGTTATGACGCCGCCGTGGACGACGCCCGTCGCGGGATCGCCGACAAGCTTTTCCGAATAGGGCAGCCGCGCGCGCGCCAGGGGCCAGATGTCCACGATCTCGCCGCCGATACCGGCCAGATAGGCCGTCAGGTTCATATGTTTGCGGGCTTGTTCGAGCCAGGCCGGCTGTTCGCTCATGCTTCGGTTGAAGGCCGTGGCGGCGAAGCTGTCAACGCCGACGTGGCGGAAAGTCTGACAAGTTGACGCGGTGTCATCAATCGTTAAACTCGACGCCGCAATCCCAAATGGCGGCTTTATGGATCAGACCGAACTTGCGCGCGCCTCAGGCCGAAGCCCGGCCAAGAACGCCGGCAAGCGCGAACAGACCAAGTTGCAGAACCGTCAGATCATCCTGGAAGCGGCGCGCAAGGTGTTCGCCGAGGCCGGCTATGGCGCGACGACGGTGCGCGATATCATCCGCGCCACGCCGCTGGCCAGTGGCACCTTCTACAATTATTTCCAATCGAAAGAGGAAGTGTATCAGGCGATCCGTGACGAGACGGCGCTGATCATCCGTCCCAAGCTGCGCGAGGCGCGCGAGGCGGCGGCGACGGTGCAGGAGTTTATCTCTGCCACCTTCCTCACCTTCTTTGAATTCGTGCTGCACAGCGATGTGGACATCCGCACCATCCGTCACAATGCCGACACCACACGCATGCGCATGGATACGCCCGAGGTCATCGCCGGCTTCGAGGAATTGCGCGAAGACCTGGAGAGCGCCATCGCGCGCGGATTGTTTCCACCGGTGGATGCCGATTACCTGATGGCCGCGATTGTCGGTGTGGCGTTCGAGGTGACCGAGCGGCTGGTGCGCCGCGAGAATCCCGATACTAAGGCCGCCGCGGATTTT
>DATCFN010000089.1:0-3200 GCA_036509475.1 Rhizomicrobium sp.
CGGAACGCGTCCTCACCGAATTCGTCCTGCTTGGATAGCAGCTGGTCCTCGGTCAGAAGCTGGTGCAGCTTCATGTCCGTCAGGCCCGGCTCGAGAACCACGTAGCTCTCGAAATACAGGATCTTCTCGAGCTCCTTCAGCGTCATGTCGACCATGAGCCCGATACGGCTCGGCAATGACTTCAGGAACCAGATGTGCGCGACGGGCGAGGCCAGCTCGATGTGGCCCATGCGCTCGCGGCGCACCTTGGCCAGCGTCACTTCCACGCCGCATTTTTCGCAAATAATGCCGCGGAATTTCATCCGCTTGTACTTGCCACACAGGCACTCGTAATCCTTGATCGGACCAAAGATGCGCGCGCAGAACAGGCCGTCACGTTCCGGCTTGAAGGTGCGGTAGTTGATGGTCTCGGGCTTTTTGATTTCGCCGTACGACCAGGAGCGGATCTGCTCCGGGCTCGCCATCTGGATACGGATCTGGTCGAACGTCACGGCCTGACCGGCCTGACCCAGAATCTTCATTAGCTCATTCATACCGAGCACCTTTCACGAATTGGGTCGAAGGCAGGGAAGGAAGCAGTTCTTTTTTGAAAAAAAGAACCAAAAAACTTTTATCCGAGCAAAAGTTTTTTGCTTCTTCTTTTCAAAAAAGAAGTGCTTCCTTCCTGCCCTTTTCTTATTTCAACTACGCAACACTCTGATCAAGGTCGACATTAAGTCCAAGCGACTTCAATTCCTTGACCAGCACATTGAAGCTTTCCGGAATGCCGGCCTCGAAGTTGTCCTGCTCGCGCACAATCGCTTCGTACACCTTGGTGCGACCCGAAACGTCGTCGGACTTCACCGTCAGCATTTCCTGCAACGTGTAGGCGGCTCCATAGGCTTCCAGTGCCCACACTTCCATTTCGCCAAACCTCTGGCCGCCGAACTGCGCCTTGCCACCCAGCGGCTGCTGGGTGACCAGGCTGTACGGCCCAATGGAACGGGCATGTATCTTGTCGTCCACCAGGTGATGCAGCTTGAGCATATAAATGTAGCCCACAGTCACTTTGCGCTCGAACGGTTCACCGGTGCGGCCATCGACCAATACGACTTGCCCGGACGTATCGAGCCCAGCTTTCACCAGCATGTCTTCGATATCGGACATGCGGGCGCCGTCGAACACCGGCGTCGCAATGGGGATACCCTTGCGCAGGTTATCGGCCAGTTCGACGAGCTGATCGTGATCCAGTATGGCGATTTCGTCGGTGAAAACCTTGTCGCCGTAGATGTCACGAAGGCGATCCAAAAGCGCCTGCTTTTCGGCGCCGTTGCGGCGGTATTCCTCGACCAGTTCGCCAACTTGCTGGCCAAGTCGCGCGCAGGCCCAGCCCAGATGCGTTTCCAGGATCTGCCCAACATTCATCCGGCTCGGCACGCCCAGCGGATTGAGCACCAAATCGATCGGCGTGCCGTCTTCCAGGAACGGCATGTCCTCCACCGGCACCACGCGTGATACCACGCCCTTGTTGCCGTGGCGGCCAGCCATCTTGTCGCCAGGCTGAAGCTTGCGCTTCACCGCAACGAACACCTTGACCATCTTCATGACGCCTGGCGGTAGCTCGTCGCCGCGCTGCAGCTTTTCCACTTTACTCTCGAAACGCGCCTGCAGCTTCGCCACCGCAGCGTCGAATTCGCGCTTCAGCGTTTCGATTTCCGCCATCACGGTGTCGTCCTGCACGCCGATGTGGCGCCAGGCGCCGCGGGGATGCTCAGCCAATATGTCCTCGGTGAGCGGCGTGCCTGCCTTGATACCCTTGAAACCGCCGCTCGCTTTCAGGCCGAGCAGTTTCTCGCGCAACCGATTGAGAAACGCGCGCTCCTGAATGGCTCGCTCGTCATCACGGTCTTTAGCAAGACGTTCGATTTCAGCGCGTTCAATAGCCATGGCGCGCTCGTCCTTATCGACGCCACGACGGCTGAACACGCGCACATCGACGATGGTCCCCGTCACGCCCGGCGGCAGCTTCAGCGACGTATCGCGCACGTCGCTTGCCTTCTCGCCGAAAATCGCACGTAGCAGTTTTTCTTCCGGCGTCATCGGGCTTTCTCCCTTCGGCGTCACCTTGCCTACCAGAATATCGCCCGGATTCACCTCGGCACCGATATAAACAATGCCGGCCTCGTCGAGGTTCTTCAGGCTTTCCTCGCCGACATTTGGAATATCGCGGGTTATTTCCTCTTGCCCGAGCTTGGTGTCGCGCGCCATCACCTCGAATTCCTCGATGTGAATCGACGTGAATACGTCATCCCGCGCAATGCGCTCGGAAATCAGAATAGAGTCTTCGAAGTTGTAGCCATTCCAAGGCACGAACGCGCACAACACATTGCGCCCGAGCGCCAACTCGCCAAGCTCCGTCGAAGGGCCGTCGGCGATGATCTCGCCGGGCTGCACCACGTCGCCCACGCGCACCAGCGGACGCTGGTTGATGCACGTGCTCTGGTTGCTACGCATGTATTTGCGCAAGCGGTAGATATCGACGCCCTCGGTGCGCCCGTCATCGCCGGTTGCCCGCACCACGATGCGCGCGCCGTCGATCTGGTCCACCACGCCGCCGCGGCGCGCCACGATGGTCGCGCCGCTGTCGCGCGCCACAGCGCCCTCCATACCGGTACCCACCAGCGGCGCATCGGCACGCACCAGCGGCACCGCCTGGCGCTGCATGTTCGAGCCCATCAACGCCCGGTTGGCGTCATCGTTCTCCAGAAATGGAATAAGTGCCGCCGCCACCGAAACGAGCTGTTTGGGCGACACGTCCACCGCGGTTACTTCGTCCGGCTTCACGAGCCGGAAATCGCCCTGCCGGCGCACCGAAACTAGATCGCCCGTGAAACGGCCATTGGCATCCTGCGGCGCGTCGGCCTGCGCCACCACCAGCCGCTCCTCCTCCATGGCGGAGAGGTATTTCCAGCCGTCCTGCACCGTGCCGTTCGACACCAATCGATACGGCGTCTCAATGAACCCGTACTTGTTCACCTTGGCGAACGTCGCGAGCGAATTGATCAAACCGATGTTCGGGCCTTCCGGCGTCTCGATCGGGCAAATGCGGCCATAATGCGTCGGATGCACGTCGCGCACCTCGAAACCGGCACGCTCGCGGGTCAGACCGCCCGGTCCAAGCGCGGAAAGGCGGCGCTTATGGGTCACTTCCGACAGCGGGT
>DATCFN010000090.1:0-6919 GCA_036509475.1 Rhizomicrobium sp.
GCTTTGTGGGCGCGGCGCGCTGGTTCATTGAACAGGAACGCGCGCGCCGGGCCCGCATCCTGCGCTCGCATCTGGAAGTTCGCGGCGCGCGCGAATTTCCTGGGCCCGCCGGTCCGTTCCATTTGCGCTGCCGCGCCGACCGCATTGACGAACTGGCAAGCGGCGGCGGCGCGGTGCTGGACTACAAGACCGGCATGCTGCCCAGCATGAAACAGGTGCGCGAAATGCTGACGCCGCAACTGCCGCTGGAAGGCGCGATCCTGAATTCGGGCGGCTTTGCCGATATCGGCGCGCGCACGACCGAGGAACTCATCTATATCCGCTTCTCCGGCGACGCGGAGCCGGGACAGGTGCGTTGGGTCAAGGATGGCGCCGCGCTCGTTCCCAAAGCCGAAGCCGATCTTCTCGATCTCATCGCGATGTTCGACGATCCCGATCATCCTTATCTGTCGCGCGTCTCGCCATACCGCGCCGATGCGGCGGGCGAATACGATCATCTGGCGCGCGTGCGCGAATGGTCGCTCACCGGCTGGGAGAACGAGACGTGAGCGGCGCGAAAATCAATTTCGACTGGCGCGACGCGGCGGACCCTGAGGCTTCAGCCTGGGTGTCGGCCAACGCCGGATCGGGCAAGACCTACACGCTCGCCAATCGCGTGACGCGGCTGCTGCTTGCCGGTGCGAAGCCCGCGAAAGTTCTATGCCTGACATATACGAAAGCCGCAGCGGCAGAGATGCAGGGGCGACTGTTCGAACAACTCGGCAAATGGTCGATGTTGCCGGACGCCGAACTGCGCGGCGAAATCGAGAAGATCGGCGGCGCGGTCGAAAACCAGAAGACGCTTCGCGAAGCACGGCGACTGTTCGCACAAGCACTTGAGACGCCGGGCGGTTTGAAAATCCAGACCATCCACGCTTTCTGCGAACGATTGCTGTCGCGCTTTCCGCTGGAAGCAGGCGTGCCGCCATCGTTCCGCGTGCTGGACGATCAGACCGCGCGCGAATTGCTGGCCGAAGCGCGGTCGCAAATCTTGAATCGCGCGGGATCGGGCGACGCTGAACTTGCCTCCGCCGTGGGCTACCTTGTGACGCAGACGAGCGAGACGCGGCTGACGCAAATCCTCGACTCCGCGACGGGCAGCGACCGCCGCAAGCTGGAACATTTCTTCGACAACCTGCCTGATGAGGCTGACGCACTGATCCGGGCGTCGGAAAAAGCGCATGGCGCCGAAAGCGGCGATACCGTTGAGCGCCTTGCGAATGATTTCTGCGCAAACCTTGCGATGGAAGAAACGCTGTTAAACGAGGTCATCGCCTGGTTAGAGGCGGGCGGCAAAACCGACGCGAAGAAAGCCGCATCCCTGCGCGCGGCGATGGCTGCGTCTGACGGCACAACGCGTTTCGAACTATTGTCCGACGGGCTTTTGACGGACGGCGATCTCTACAAAATCTATGCAACGAAAAAACTTGCCGATGCGCGGCCCGAACTCCTCGAATATCTCGTCACGCTCGCCGATCGTGTGCTGGCGGCCGAGAAGCGTTGCCGCGCGGCGAAGGCGGCGGCGCTCGCGCATGCGGCACTGACTGTGGCCTCGGCGATGCGCGACGTCTATGCGCGCGAGAAACGTCTGAAGGGTGTGCTCGATTATGACGATCTGATTTCACGCACCCTGCATCTGCTGGGCGACCGGCCCGACACGGCATGGGTGCTTTACAAACTCGATGGCGGCCTCGACCACATCCTGATCGACGAGGCGCAGGATACCAGCCCCGAGCAATGGAATATCGTGCGCAAGCTCACCGAGGAAATCTTTTCCGGTGACGGCCGCGAACGCAAACCCGATCCGCGAACCGGCAAAGTCCTGCCGCGCACCATCTTCGCGGTGGGCGACGAAAAGCAATCCATCTTCAGCTTCCAGGGTGCCGAACCGGAAGAGTTCGAGAAGAACCGCGAGCATTTTTCCGCACGCGCCGGCGCGAAATTCGCCACCGTGCGGCTCGAAACATCACGCCGCTCCGTTCCCGAAATACTGCGTTTCGTCGATGCGGTGTTCGCGGACGAAGCGGCGCGTGCCGGTCTTTCCAAAACCGCGATCACCCATACGGCCCATCGCGCAACGGACAAGGGCCGTGTCGAACTGTGGCCCGCGCTGAAACCGGAACCAGGACCGGAGCTTGACCTGTGGCGGCTCAAACCTGTCGACGTGGAGTCCGCACGCAGCCCCGTCGCCCAACTGGCCGACAAGGTGGCGGCGGAAATCGACGGCTGGATCCGCAACAAGCGCCGCCTGCCCGGTCACGCCGCGCCGATCCGTCCCGGCGACATTATGATCCTGATGCCGCGGCGCGAACCGTTCGCCAGCGAGATCATCCGCCGCCTGAAACAGCGCAACATCCCCGTTGCCGGCGCGGATCGCATGAAGCTGACCCAGCAGATCGCGGTGATGGACCTGATCGCGCTCGGCCGTTTCGCGCTGCTCCCGGAAGACGACCTCAATCTTGCTGCGCTGCTCCGCTCTCCACTCATCGACGTCGGCGAAGACGAATTGCGCGAACTCGCTTATCCCCGCAAGGGCACGCTGTGGCGCGAACTCACCGCGCGGCATGACGAGAAACCGTCGTACTTTTTCGCGCATGCGTTTCTCACCGATGCGCTGTCGCGCGCCGACTATCTGCCGCCTTATGAATATTATTCGCAGGCGTTGGTGCAACATGGCATGCGCCTGCGTTTGCTGGCACGGCTGGGGCCGGAGGCGGCGGACGCCATCGACGAATTCCTGTCATTGGCCTTGTCCTACGAACAGCTCAACACGCCGTCGCTGGAAGGCTTTCTGCACTGGATCGAGCGCGGCGAAGTGCAGATCAAGCGCGACATGGAGCGCGGCCGCGACGAGGTGCGCGTGATGACCGTGCACGGCTCCAAAGGACTTGAGGCCGACATCGTGATCCTGCCCGACACGACCGCGTTGCCACAGAATGCGGGCATGCGCGGAGAATTCCTCTACACCGCCGACGGTGTCGTGTTTCCCGTGAAGAATGCGCAGGCACCGGATGCCGTGCTGGCCGCGAAGGCCGCCGCAGAAGTGGAAGCGCTGAAGGAACATCGCCGCCTTCTGTATGTCGCGCTGACGCGAGCCAAGGATCGCCTCATCGTCTGCGGCTTCGAAAACAAGAAAGGTCTGAAAGAAGGTTCCTGGTACGATCTTGCCAGCCGCGCGGCGCAATCACTGGGCGTTCCCGTCGCGCGCGGCGACGAAACCTTGCTGGTCGTCGGCGATGCCGATACCGAATCCTTTGACGGTGAAACACCGGAACGCGGCGGCAGCGCCGTGCCGCCGGACTGGATTCACAAAAAGCCCGAAATCGAACATGTCCGTCCGCGCCTGATCCGCCCGTCGGATGCGTCCGGCTTGGAAGAACCGGCGTCGATCTCGCCACACGGCAAAAACGCGGCGCGCTTTCGGCGCGGCCTGCTGGTCCATGCTTTGCTGGCGCGCCTGCCGGAGATCGTACCTTCCGATCGATACGACGTTGCGCTGAACTTTCTGGCAAACAACCAGGTTGGCGAAGAGGAAGCGCAGAAGCTCGCCGCTGAAACGTTGGACGTGATTTCTGATCCCATTTTCGCAGCGGCTTTTGCGCAAAACTCGCGGGCGGAAGTGGCCGTCGTCGCCGACCTTCCAGAGATCGGCGCGGGTGCGCGCCTCAACGGCCGCATCGACCGTCTGGCCGTTACCGACCACGATGTCCTGGCAATCGATTTCAAAACAAATCGGCCGCCACCCAAGCGCGAAGAAGATGTTTCTACACTCTACAAAGCGCAAATGGCGCTCTACCGCGCCGCGCTTTCCAAGGTGTTCCCGGGCAAACGAATCGCCTGTGCGCTGGTCTGGACGGAAGGTCCCAGCCTGATGCCGCTTTCCGACGCGCTGATGGACGCGGAAATCGCGCGGATTACGGCCCGACTTGATTCCCCTGCCCGCGCTTCCTAGATTCCATTACGAACCCGTCACCCCGTTACCCAGAAGGCCAGTTCCCTATGTCAGCACCGCTCAAGGTTTCCGACGCCTCGTTTCAGAACGACGTCCTCAATTCCAAGAAACCAGTGGTCGTGGATTTTTGGGCGGAGTGGTGTGGACCGTGCCGCATGATCGCGCCGGCGCTGGAAGAACTTTCCAACGAGCTTGGCGAAAAAGTCACCGTCGTGAAAATCAACATTGACGAAAATCCCGGCGTGCCCCAGAAATACGGCGTGCGCGGCGTGCCGACGTTGATGATCTTCAATCAGGGACAGGTCGCGGCGACAAAGGTTGGCGCGCTGCCCAAATCCAAGATCAAGGAATGGATCGAAGGTTCGATCCAGGGCCAGGGCGCGGATAGAAGCGCGGTCTGAACTTTCCGGAAATCCAGCCAGTCGCGTCGTTACGAAAGTGACCGCGCGATTTGCATTTTTGGCTTCCTGCATCGTTCGACATGCCCCGCTTCCATATTTGATATGGGGTCAAACTAGTGAAACTTGCGCTAGGCTCTCCCAGATAAGCCTCGGAGGCCCCAATGAAATCAAGTCTTCTCCCGTTAGCAGCCGCGTTGTTCGCCACAACGTCCGCATTTGCCGGAACGGTGATTCCGACGGCGCCGTTCAAATCCATTGAGCTGCATGGCGGCGGCCACGTCATCTTGCATCGCGGCGCCTCGCAGCAGGTCGTCCTCAATGCCGGCAGCACGCAATACACCAGCTTCCACATCGAAGACGGCAACACGCTCGTTATCGATGCTTGCAACAACAGCTGCCCAAACGGCGAGTATGATCTTGCGATCGACATCGCGACGCCTGACATCGGCGGCGTAGCGATTGAAGGCGGCGGCGAGATCACCGGCAGCGCCGACCTGGCGGCGTCGAATCTTCACGCGGCGGTCAATGGCGGCGGACGTATCGACATGCGCGCGGTGCATGCGCAGACGGCGGACGCCGCGGTAAGCGGCGGTGGACACATCCAGATCTATGCCGAACGCAAACTGAACGCGGCCGTCAGCGGCGGCGGCCGCATCGAATATTGGGGCACCCCACAACTGGCCAGCGCCATCTCAGGCGGCGGCGACATTCGCAAGGGAAGCTAACACGCAAATGGAGAATTTCATGAAACTCGCAACATTGGCGGCGACAGCCAGCCTGCTGCTCGCCTCGTCCGCTTTCGCCGGAACGGTGGTCCCGCTGGACCATTTCACCGGCGTCAGCGCGTCGGACGGCGCACGCGTCACCATTCGCTACGGCGCCGTGCAGCAGGTGACGGTGATCAAGGGCGATCCGCAGATCTCCCGCATCGAAGTCCAAAACGGCAAGCTGGTCGTGGAGACCTGCATTCACGACTGCCCGCGCCATTACAGCCTCGAAGTCGATGTTGTGATGCCGAACCTTGAAACGGTTCACGCGAATGACGGCGGCTCCATCGAGACGCAAGGCAGCTTTCCCGCGCAGCAACAGATCGAAGCCTCGGCGAATGACGGCGGACGCGTCGATGCGCGCGCAATCGCAGCGGCGCATGTCGATGCCACGGCGACCGATGGCGGCGACCTGCTGATCCAGCCTCGTCAATCGATGAACGCGCGCGCCGAAGACGGCGGCGCTGTGAGGTACTGGGGAAACCCCACCGTGACATCGCTCAAAGTCGAGGACGGCGGCACGGTTCATCAGGAAAGCTGACGCAGGATTCCGCAGGAGACATTATGAAAACGACACTTCTTCTTTCCATGCTTGCTGCCGCCGCGTTGCTCGCGACAGATGCGTCGGCCGATACCACCGTGCCGGTTGGACATTTTCATTCCGTGACGATCGAAGGCATGGGACACGTCACATTTGTGCACGGTGCGCAGCAACGGGTCGTGCTCAAAGCGGGCGACACTACGAACACGCAGATCAGCGTGAAGGATGGCGGCGACCTCGTCTTCAAATCGTGCCCATCCAAGGGATGGTTTGGCTGGAACAGCAGTTGCCCGTCCGGCTACGACTTGCAGGTCGAAATCACCACGCCGGAATTGTCGGGCGTCGTCATCGACGGCAGCGGCAAGATCGATTCCACGGGCACATTTGCGCCGCAGCCGAAACTCGACGTCGAAATCAACGGCAGCGGCAATGTCGACTTGGCCGGCATTCCCGCCGGTGCGTCCGCCGTTGCAATTCATGGCAGCGGCAAGGTCCGCATCGACGCCCGTGATGCGCTGGATGTGGAAATCGCCGGCAGCGGCTCGGTGCTCTATGCGGGCAATCCGCATATCAGCCAGACGATCATGGGCAGCGGCGAAGTGAAAAACGCAAAATAGCGTTGCGGTTCATGGAGGAGCGTGAACGGCCCGGCTTCGTCCGGGCCGTTTGCTTCGTGAGGGCTAGCTGTTCTGCGCCAGCACACGGCCGGCGAGATAAAGCGATCCGCATATAAGAATGCGCGGTGCGGCATCCCCGGCTCGCGCGCGCGACCACGCATCCACCTGCATCATCGCGTCTTCCAGGTCGTCAGCTGGGCTGGCTTCCAGACCGACACTGCGAGCGGCGTCGTAAAGCTCGCCCGCGCCACGGCTGGCCGGCTCGCCTTCGATGGGAACGGTCGTGACGTGCCGCGCGAGGCCGCGGAACGGCGAGAAATAGCCAGCCGAGTCTTTTGTCCTCAGCATGCCGCAGATTAGATAAAGCGGCTTGGGCGAGCGTTCTTCGAAATCGGCCATGGCGCGCGCGATGGCGAGTGCTGCGTGCGGGTTGTGTCCGCCATCCAGCCAGATTTCTGCATCTTTCGGTGCAAGATCGATCAGCGGACCGCGCGTGAGGCGTTGCAGGCGCGCGGGCCATTCGGCGTTGCGCAGGCCGAATTCGATGGCTTGTTCGCTGCCCCAGCCGAGCCCCGCGTGACGCAACGCTGCGATTGCCGTTG
>DATCFN010000091.1:0-4837 GCA_036509475.1 Rhizomicrobium sp.
CACCTTCGAACGTGCCGACACCGTTCTGGAAATTGAAATTGCCGACGACGGGTGGTTCCAGCGGTCCGTGCGGTTGGCGCCCATCCAGCCACCAGATTGCCCAGGTCTGCGTCTTGGGATCGTAGCCGCGCAGGCCCACTGCCCAATACGGCCCGCTCGGCAGGCCGATATAATTGTCGTCGAACGTGCCCTGCCCGTTCATCGTCATGCGCAACTCGGATGTGCCTTCGAACTCCACCCATTCATGGCTGCCGGCGAGGCGTTCTTTCAGGCGGCTGTGATGCACATTCCATTTTCCGATGAGAAAATCGAAATCATGCGCGTGATCGGTGGTCATGGTCGTTGGTCCTGTTGTTGACGTGGCGGCGAAAGCGGGCGCCGTGAGAAGCGAGGTGGCGAGTAAGGCGGTGGCGAATTTCATGGGTGTCTCCCGTTGATTGCGGGCGCAGGTATAAACCGCTAAACATGACATCGAATGTCATGTATTTGTGGTAGCCTCAAAAAATGCTGGCGAGCCGCCTCCTGTCGATTTTGATGCTGCTGCAGACGCGCGGGCGGATGAGCGCGGCCATGCTGGCGCGCGAATTCGAGGTGTCGGTCCGCACCATCCATCGCGACATCGACCAGCTTTCGGCGGCGGGCATTCCCGTCTATGCGGATCGCGGACGCAGCGGCGGCTTCGCGCTGCTGGACGGCTACCGCACCAAGCTCACCGGCCTCACCCAACCGGAAGCCGAAACGCTTTTCCTCGCCGGCCTGCCCGGTCCCGTCGCGCAGCTTGGCCTCTCCGATGTTCTGGCCGCCGCGCGGCTGAAATTGATGGCGGCACTGCCCGCCAATGTGCAGCCGGGTGCGGAGCGCATCGCCTCGCGCTTTCACCTCGATCCTGTCGCGTGGTTCAAGGGCGCCGATCCGCTGCCGTCACTCCCCACCGTGGCACAGGCCGTGTGGAGCGAGCGTTGGCTGACGCTACGCTATCGCAACAGCGGTGAAATCTACGCGCGCAAGCTCGGTCCGCTCGGCCTCGTGCTGAAAGGCGGCGTCTGGTATCTCATCGCGCAGAGCGGCAAATCCATCCGCACCTATCGCGTGGCGCAGATGCTGGATGCGCAAGTCACGGATGAAATCTTCGCGCGCCCGAAAAAATTCGATCTCGTCGCGCATTGGGAAAAATCGTCCCGCGATTACGAGGCGGGAGTCTATCGCGCGGAGGCCGAAGTGCGCCTGTCGCCGCGCGGGATGGATGGGCTGACCGCGCTCGGCCCTTATATCGCCGCCGCCGCGGCCAGCACGGCGGGAAAGCCGGACCGCGCCGGATGGGTGCGCTGCCGCCTGCCGCTCGAATCCCTGGACACCGGCGTGCGCGAATTGCTGCGGCTGGGCGCCGAGGTGGAGGTGATCGGCCCACCGGATCTTCGCGCGAAAATGCAGGAAACGCTGGCCGCCATGACGCAGCGGCATCGGACCTGACCCCGCGATTCCAATCGCCAGAGTTCCTGCTAATCTGGGGGCGGGAAGCGCCGTGACAACGACAACAACAACGCCGTCGTCTTTTTTTCACGCTCCGGACAAGGATTCGCCGGTCGCGCTGCGCATTGCCATTTCCTGCGTGATGGTCGGCATGTTCATGCAGATGCTGGACTCCACCATTGCCAATGTGGCGTTGCCCTATATGCAGGGCAGCCTGCAGGCCTCGCGCGACCAGATCACCTGGGTGCTGACCTCCTACATCATCGCATCGGCGATCATGACCGGCCCGATCGGCTGGCTGGCGGCGCGGTTCGGGCGGCGCGAGATTTTCCTCGTCAGCCTGATCGGCTTCACCGCGACATCGGCGATGTGCGGGCTGGCGCAAACGCTCGACCAGATGATTGTCTTTCGTCTGTTGCAGGGCGCGTTCGGCGCGGCGCTTTCGCCGCTCTCGCAGGCCATCATTCTGGACCGCTATCCGCTGGAAAAGCGCGGCCGCATCATGGCGGTGTGGTCGTCCATCATCATGCTCGGCCCCATTCTCGGCCCGACGCTGGGCGGCTTCCTGACGGACAATTATTCGTGGCGTTGGGTGTTCTACGTCAACGTGCCTATCGGCATTGTCTGCGCGCTCGGCGTTTTCTTTTTCCTGTATGAGCCACGCCACAAGACGCCGCCGCGTTTCGACTGGTCGGGCTTTGCCTTTCTCAGCATTGCATTGGGCGCGATGCAATTGTTCCTGGATCGCGGCGCGGACAAGGACTGGTTCGATTCTTCGGAGATCATTTCCGAAGCGGTGATCGCGGGTTCCTGTCTTTATCTCTTCATCGTGCATCAATGGACGACGGAGACACCTTTCATCAACAAGCACCTGTTTCGCGACCGCAATTATTTGTCGGGCATCGTGCTTACTTTCTTCGTCGGCTTGCTGCTGCTAGCGACGAGCGCGCTTCTGCCGCCCTATCTGCAAAATCTCGGTGGCCACACGGTGTTCGACACCGGCCTGCTGATGGCGCCGCGCGGCATCGGCACCATGATCACCATGGTGTCCGTTGGGCGCGTGGTGATGAAGCTGGATCCGCGGCGATTGATGCTGGTCGGCGCGCTCGTCCTGTTGTGGTCGATGTGGGAAATGGCGAGCTGGACGCCCGATGTGAGTTCGGTGACGCTCGCGGGAACCACCTTCATTCAGGGCATCGCGATGGGCCTCATCTTCATGCCCTCGAACATGTATACTTTCGCGAGCCTGCCGCAGAGCGACCGCACCGACGGATCGAGCATGCTCAATCTGGTGCGCAATGTCGGATCGGCCGTCGGCGTGTCGATGACGACGACGGTTTTGAGCACACAGACGCAGACAATGTATGCGTCGCTGTCGCAGAATTCTTCGCCGTTCAACCGCGCCTTCGGCATGAACGCGCCGAGCCTGATGTACAACCCGCAGATTCCCACCGGCGCCGAAGCGCTGCATCAGAACATCATGATGCAGTCTTCGATCACCGCCTATTCCGACACGTTCCTGTTCATGTTCTACGCCAGCCTGCCGGTGCTGCTCATCATCCTCACGCTGAAGAAGACAGATCTTCTGCCCGCGCCGAAAGGCGAGTCGCAGCATGTCGAAGCGGTGGAATGAAATTTTCCTCCCTGGCGCAGGCGGCGGCGGAAATCACTTCAGCGTATATTTGAAATCGTAGGCCGTGCCTTTGGCGTCGCGCGCATGCAGCAGCATTTCGCCTTTCGCGCCGCTATATTTTCCGGTGCCGCCGGTGACGGCCATCGCGGTGTCGCCCGCGTCGTGGAACGGACCCTCGGTCGTGATCTGTCCGGCGGCGAGTTTCAACGTCCAGATGCACTCGAACGCCAGCCCCACGACCGTGCGGATGCAGAAGCCGTTATCCGTGCCGAGCTGCGTCTTGTTCGCGGCATCGAAGATGGGATTGGCGAAGGTCAGCACGTCGCCACGATTGTCCTTCATCTTGCCGATGGACGCCGTGGCGTCGCTCGTCGCGTGCTCCACGACGGTGAGCTGTTCGGCGAGCGCTGGTGTGGCGAGAAATGTAGCAACTACTAGCCAAGTGGCGAATTTCAACATTATAACCTCCATCTATCTCAACCGTCATGGCCGGGTTCATCCCGGCCATCCATTTTCCAGAGACGGTTGAAACGCTGAACCGCCTCTGGAAAATGGATCCCCGACACAAGGCCGGGGATGACGAAACGATGATCTGGCGATCATCATCTCGACAATTTCCACGCATCGCCCGCAGGCGCCGTGCCGTGATCGTAGGGTCTCGCAAAAACCATATAAAGAGCGCCGATCCCTGTGATGCCGAGCCATGTCACGCTCATCGCATAGTTCATATACCACGGCGCCGTGGGCGTGCGCGGCCAGATCATGTCAACGATGGCGCCGACGCCATAACACAGCGCGATGATGTTCACCGGCGATCCCCATGCGCCCAGCTTGAACTGCCCACCGGGCTTCCAGCCGCGCAACCGCGCCGCCAGCGCGCCCAGCACGATCATCTGAAACGCCGTGTAGATGCCGATGATGGCGGAGTTGACGATGGTGCCGATGGCGTTCTGCGAGAACAGGCCGAGGCAGACAATCGCGCTGGCCACAATGCCCGACAGAACCAGCGCGCGCACCGGCACATGGGTGTGCGGCGAGATCGCGGAGAAGAACTCGCTGCCAACGATCATCTTGTCGCGCGCATAAGCGAAGACGAGCCGCGATGTCGCCGCCTGTAACGACAATATGCACGACATGAACGACACCATCACGACGGCAACGACGGCGCGCGCGCCCCACGGTCCGAAGACGTTGAGCAGCAACGTCTCCACGGGCGTGGTGTTCTTGCCCGCGATCACGGCGGGAATATCGGGCTGCGCAAGGATCAGTGCGAGGCAAACGAAAGCCGCCGCCGCCATGCCGACATAGATCGTCATGCGCATGGCGCGGGGAATGGCGGTGCCGGGATTGGGCGTCTCCTCCGCCACGTCACCGCAGGCTTCGAAACCGTAACAGGTGAAGAGGCCAACGACCGCCGCTGCGAGAAATGCCGGCCAATACGATCCCGGCGCGCCGATGTTAAAAGTGTTGAGCACGACGCCGAACGGCTGATGCCGCTCGAAGATCAAAAGATAGCCGCCAACGACGATGGCGCCGATGATCTCGCAGATGAAGCCGAACATCGCGACGCGCGCCAGCAGCTTGGTGCCGGCAAGATTGACCAGTGTGGAAATCGCCACCAGCACCAGCGCGATGATCGTGGTGATGAGCGGCGTGCCGTTGAAGCCGAGCAAGGTCGCCAGGAACGGCCCAGCGCCCACCGCGACGGCCGCGATGGTGGTGAACAGCGCCCAG
>DATCFN010000092.1:0-4800 GCA_036509475.1 Rhizomicrobium sp.
CCCGGCCTTCGGAGATCGTGCGGCGGCAAGTGCGTGTCACGCCCTATCCGCATGAAGACACCGGCTGGATCATCGCCAACAGCGGCGAGGAGGTATGCCTCTTCTCATCCGACTTCCCGCATGTCGAGGGCGGGCGCAATCCCCTGAAGCGTTTCAACGACAGCCTGGCGCAGACAAGCGCGCATGCCGTGGAACGTTTCTACTGCGACAATTTCATCGATCTGATGGGCGAGGGACTGGCGACCGATCTGCGTCGTCCCGCTGCGCGCGCCGCGGCCTAGCGCGCCGAGGCTTTCAACCGCGCGTTCACATCCGCCCACTGCGCGGCGAGTTTGGCGTGCGGATGCGCCGCTTCGATCTGGGTGCGCAGGCTCGCGACCGCTGGCGTATCGAAATGGGCCGCGAAAACGGCCGGCGACCAGACGTAGAACGCGATGGCAAATCCGGTAATGGCCTTGAACAGTCTGTCCATGTCTCGCTCCGGCACAGCCAAAGCCGTGCGAAGCATCGCGCTGCAAGAACCGCGCTCGCGCGCCACATGAAAAAGGCCCGCCGGTTTGCCGGCGAGCCTTTCGCATTCACATGCTTGCCAAAAATTACGGCGCGTATTTCAGGTCGATGGCGCCGATACCCGCGGCCACGTTCAGACCTTTCATGCCTTCAACGCTGAGCGGCTGCAGGGCGATGGACTTGTCTAGGCCGCCGATGAGCACGTTCGCGCCGACGCCGACGCCGACCGCGGCACTGGCGGACACGCCGCCGTAGCCGCCTTCAAGCGCGCCCGGACGCAGCGAGGAGGTCGGGGCGAAAACGCCCCAGATCAGCTCGCCGCCTTCGGTGTAGCCGAGGTCAACGCCGAATTTCTTGACGGTGCCGACATAGTGTTCGCCAGCGCGATCGTTCGGACGATAGTTGCAGCGCAGGTCCTTGGACGAGCCGAAGATAAAGCCGAAGCCGCTGGACACGTGGCAGGTCAGCACGCCGACCTTCACGCCGGCAGCGCTGGCAGGCACGGCCGCGAGGCCAAGGGCGAGGGCGCCGGCAGCAGCGGCGATTGCAAATTTCTTCATGTTTCAAAACTCCTAGGTTGATCCGATTTTCCCAGTCGCCCAGCGCGCAAGAGGGCACGCCGCAGCCTTTCGGGCCGGGTTGCAGTCATAACGCCCCGTTCCGGCCGAAAGTTCCCGCATCCTGCGCAAAGTTCCATCCTATTGCATGTCTTGAATATAGGAAACCTTGCCCTATATGCTAAAGGGGGGTGTCCCAATTTGAATGGACGCGCCACAGCCTGCCCGCTAGAGCGCCCGCTGATATCCCGACGAACCCGCCTGCAATAACGTCGCTGACAAAGTGCCAATCACCGACAACCAAGATCACGGTCCCGACAGAAAGCAGCGCTGATAGCGGCCAGCGACTCCCGGGAATGAGCGTCATTAATGTACCCCCGAACGAGGCGGCGAGGGCCATGTGTCCAGACGGAAAACTGGAACTCTGGCCTCCTGCAAGAAGGTTAAAGCCGTGACGTGCACCACCCGCAAGAACGCTCGCTGGATTTGGCACCCCGAAAAATAGTTTCAACACCCCGTCATTTATCGCATAGACGCACATGGATGTGAGGCTCGCCAATGCGAGCGCTTCACCAAAGGGCGACAGTCGCCCGCGTATCAATCGTACCCCAACGAGCGTCAGAGCAGTCACACCTTCAAGCGTAAGAAGGACCGCGCTCCCCAATCCAGCGCCCAAGGTGTTCAAACGCCCGATATTTTGAGCAAACCACTGAGCAATCGGCAAATCATAGTAGGTAAATGATAAACTCGCTGCTGCGACGCATACCAGAAACGATATGACCCAAATTTGGCGTGCACTTAGAGAGCGGTTCACTTTAAAGTCTGTTCCACCAATTCCTCAATCGACCAAAGCCTATCAGAAACATCCGTTGCCATGGCAGGGGGGCTGCGAAGGCTCTTGTGCTGGCGCACGAAATTATTGTGCGCGAAATGCAGGAAACCGCCGCGCGGTGGCTTTCGCCCTTTTTTGAAAGCCGTTGGGCAGACGCGCGAAGCGGCACAGGCTCATACGCATGGTCAAGTTCTGGCGCTCGACCCAGCAGTGCTTGCGCGCTTCATATAGGGATTGCCCCAAAATTGCCGTCTTTTCCTGTCCAGAAACCTTAGGCGGCGAATAGCGTCCGGGGCCGATTGCGGGAGCGTCATAAAATTTAACCACCAGTGCATAATCAACACCCGCACCGAACGCTCGTTCGATTGCCTTGATGTATGCGCGCAGCCCATCGGTGAAAATCTGGACTATTGTCGCCCGAATTGCTGAACACTCCACTCACGCCATGACGGAGATAAATCCGCGCGGACCAAAAGCAGCCGTAGAGTCCCAACACGGCGGTACCGCGCACTACGTCCAGTCGGTGCCAGTCGAGAGAACTTGCGCGATCAGACGGGAAGGTAGCATTGCAAGCCAACCCAGCTAGCGGGAAATGGCAGCTTTGGTACAGCCCTGCAACTTGCTTCAAGGCCAGACTGAAGGAGATCCCTGAAATGCCGGGCTACTTCAAACCTGCGCATTTTTGAATTCAAATTAGGGCACTATCCTATTAAAGTGGCTGGAGATGGTCGTGACGGGTGCGGGCCCCTTCAAAAAAGCTCTCAAAACTCAAAAACAACTCGCCGCTGTAGAATCTTTGCTCAGTCTTGCTTTACAGCTTTCCGGCGGGGGATTTAGATCGAACCCACAGCTATTGAACGGAATCGGAGAGAACGATGGCAACGGGCATCAAGGATAAGGTCGCAATCCTCGGCATGGGCTGCTCCAAATTCGGCGAACGCTGGGAATCCGGCGCCGAAGAATTGATGGTCGAGGCTTATCTGGAGGCCATGCAGGACGCCGGGATCGACGTGAACCAGATCCAGGCCGCCTGGTTCTCCACCGCCATGCCGGAGCAGCATGTGGGCAATGGCGGCACACCGCTGTCGCTGGCGCTGCGCCTGCCCAATATTCCCGTCACCCGGGTCGAGAATTTCTGCGCCTCCGGTTCGGAAGCCTTTCGCGGCGCGGTCTATGCCGTGGCCGCCGGTGCCTGCGATATCGCGCTGGCGCTGGGCGTGGAGAAGCTGAAGGACACCGGCTATGGCGGTTTGCCGCAGCGTGAGAACGGCACGCTCAACCCTTTGTGGAGCGCCAACGGCTCGGCGCCCGGCAACTTCGCGCAGCTCGCCTCCGCCTACCGCACCAAGCACGGCGTCTCGAAGGAAGACCTCAAGCGCGCCATCGCGCATGTCTCGGTCAAAAGCCACGCCAACGGCACCAAGAACCCCAAAGCTCATCTGCAAAAGGCCATCACCGAAGAAATGTGCCTGAACGCGCCGATGATTGCCGAACCGCTCGGCCTGTTCGATTGCTGCGGCGTGTCGGATGGGGCTGCCTGCGCCATCGTCACGACGCCGGAGATCGCCAAGGCGATGGGCAAGACGGATTTGATCACCGTGAAGGCGCTGCAGCTTGCGCTGTCGAACGGGCTTGAGAGCCAGCACAACAGTTGGGACGGTTCTTATTTCCACACGGCGCGCATCGCGGCCAAGCGCGCCTATGACGAGGCGGGGATCAAAAATCCGCGCGATGACGTGTCGATGATGGAAGTCCATGACTGTTTTTCCGTCACCGAGCTGGTGACGATGGAAGACCTGCACATCTCCAAGGAAGGCGAAGGCTGGAAGGATGTGCTCAACGGCTTCTATGACGCCGATGGCCAGGTGCCGTGCCAGATCGATGGCGGCCTGAAATGTTTTGGCCATCCTATCGGCGCCAGCGGCCTGCGCATGCTCTATGAAATGTACCTGCAGCTTCAGGGCCGCGCCGGCGCGCGTCAGTTGAAGGACCCGACGATCGGCATGACGCACAATCTGGGCGGCGCGCCGAACATGAATGTCTGTTCGGTCGCCATTATCGGCGCGCAGGGGGCTTGAGGCTTGTGAATGATCGGGGGCGTGCGTTGAGAGTTCTGACTGTTTTGGCGGTTTGCGTTGTTCTGGCCGGCTGCACCGATTCCGATTGGCAGAACGCGATGAGCTATGTGCCGATGGAGAAGGGCACGCGCACCGCACAAAACGACGAAGCGCCGCCCGCGCGGCAGGCTGAAACCGCTTCGCTGCCAACGCCCGTCGCGGCGCCGACTGCCGCTGCGTCCGTATCGCAGCCCGCGCCGCCAGCAGCAGCGATACCACCGCAGCAAACAGTGCCCGCGATGATGTCGCCGCCGCCTGCGGAAACGATGCCCGCGACTTCGGAACCGGAGCAGAAGCCAATGCTTGCCGACGCAGCACCCAGGATCGATGAACATTGCCGCGTTGTTGCGACCCAGCGCGCGACCGACGGCGGCTATATGGGCATGGACGAAGACCAGCAGAAGGTCGAGTACGACGGCACCTACGCGGCATGCGCCGCATGGGACGCGGCGCATGGGATGGCGCGTTAGGTCCTAGTAGATCACCACGCTGCGGATGCTTTTGCCTTCGTGCATCAGGTCGAACGCGTCGTTGATTTTTTCCAGCGGCATGGTGTGGGTGATCAGATCGTCGATGTTGATTTTACGGTCCATGTACCAGTCGACGATCTTGGGAACGTCGGTCCTGCCCCTGGCGCCGCCGAACGCCGTGCCTTTCCAGACGCGGCCTGTGACAAGCTGAAACGGCCGTGTCGCGATTTCCTGCCCGGCGCCCGCGACACCGATAATGATGCTCTGGCCCCAGCCGCGATGACAGCATTCCAGCGCCTGACGCATCGTATTCA
>DATCFN010000093.1:0-6897 GCA_036509475.1 Rhizomicrobium sp.
GCGCCGAGAAGCCGAACCAGATCGAAAGCGGGATGAGGGCGAGGGCGGTGATGCGCTCGCGCCAGAAATGCTGCGTGCCGGAGTGGGCGGCGCCCAATCCCTGCACGCGATGCAGCGGCGTTTCGAGACTGCTCATAGTGCCATCCCCAACTGTTGCGCATGGGCGTAGGCGAAGACGCCAACGGCGATCACGATGGACAGCACGAAGATCACGACGCTCAGCGTGTTGGAGAATCTCACGCCGAAGCCGTAGCCCAAATCCCATGCCAGATGACGGGTGCCGCTCAGAAGATGGAACGACATCGCCCAGGTGAAGCCGAACAGGATGATCTGGGAAATCGGGTTGCTGGCGATGGCCACGAAGGGCGCGTAGCTCTCCGGCCCGCTTGCCGCCGCAATCAGCCACCAGGCGATCAGCACTGTTCCCGCCGCCATCGCGCATCCGGTGACACGGTGCGTGATGGAACTCAGCATCGTTGGTGTCCAACGATAGATCGTCGTGAAGGGGGAAAGTGGGCGCGCGCGTACAGCGTGGGAGTGCGGAACTTCCGCCATGGAATCACCGGGAAAATCGTTCGAACAGGGCCGGAGTGTAGGGCGGGGGCCGTGCCAGTCAACCGCGCAAATCGCCGGTTTCCGCGGGCTTTTGCCGCCCTCCGGCTTTCGCTACTAATGATGCGTCAGCGGATGGGTTTCACATGGAGGACAAGGCGAACGGCGTGACGCGGATTCTCGCGCGCGCGTGGAATGCGCCGATCCGAAATACCGGCGTTGAAATCATCGCGGTTATCGGATTTGTCCCGCTTCTTCTCGGCGTCGCACTGTGGAACGGTTTTCCGCTGATCTTCTACGATACTGGCGCCTACGTCCTGCAGGGCCTCGGCCGCATATTTCAGCCAGAGCGTTCGCCGGTCTATTCGCTGTTTCTGTCGTATGGCGGCGGCGGCGTCAGCCTGTGGTTCATCGCCATCATCCAGGCTTTCGCGACATCCTATGTGATCGTGCAACTCGCGCGCGTCGAAGCGCCCAAATTGCGCCTCGGCTGGTTCATCGCGATAGCCGCCGCGCTGACCCTTTTCACGGCGCTTCCCTGGTATGCCGGTCAGATCGAGCCGGATTGCTTCACGGCGTTGACGGTTTTGTGCACCTACCTGCTGGCGCTGCATACCGGCGGCATGGGACGCGGGCGTAGCATCGCGATCTTCGCCATCGGATCGTTCGCCGCCGCCACGCATCCCTCGCATCTGCTGCTGATCGCCGGGTTGGTGATGGTGGTCGGCGTACTCAAGATCGTGACGATCGTTTCGCATGGCCGCGAGGCGCTGCAGAAATCGAATATCGCGTTGCCGTTGCTGAGTGCGGGACTGGGATTGTGCCTGATCGTCGCAGGAAACTACGTTTTGACAGGCAAGTATTTTCTGAACCGCGCTGGCTCGGTGTTCGTCTTCGCCAGCTTTTTGCAGGATGGCATCGTCCAGCATCTGCTCGACGACACGTGCCCCGGCTCGCACTACGCGCTTTGCGCCTATCGCAAACATCTTCCGGGCGATGCCGAGCAATACCTTTGGCTGCCCTATAGCCCGTTCAACAAATTGGGGCGCTTTACCGGAACAGCGGTGGAATCCCAGCGCATGGTCGACGATATGCTTGTGCGCTATCCCGGCCTTGTTGCAATGGGGACCTTGCGCGATACGGCAGAGCAACTTTTTTCCTTCCGCACGGGCGACCAGATCGAGCCGCAGGAATGGGCAATTTACAAAGGCCTCAACCGATATATTCCAGATCAGATGCGATCCTATGTTTATGCCCGGCAGCAGCAGGGCAAAATCCACTTCCCCATTGTAAACGCGGTCGATGTCCCCGTTGCTGCTTTGGCGCAACTCGCCATGCTTGTGGGACTTTTCGTAACACTTCGCCGACGTCGCTGGGGCGCGGCGGTGTTTCTCGGTTTTATGGCGGCAGCGCTGTTCGGCAACGCGCTCATCTGCGGCGCGCTTTCCAACCCGCACGACCGTTACCAGTCGCGGCTGATGTGGCTGCCGGTCCTGGCTCTGTCGTTGCTGTGGGCGGAGGGGCGGTTTTCCTTGCGGCGACCCGCAGAATCCGGCACTTAATCTGGCCTATGGCAAATCCCGTCCGCATTGCGCCTTCGATCCTGTCGGCCGATTTTTCGCGTCTTGGCGCGGAGATAGAGGCTATCGAAAAAGCCGGCGCCGATCTTATCCATGTGGACGTGATGGACGGCCATTTCGTGCCCAACATCAGCATCGGCCCGCAGGTCGTGAAGGCGATCCGCCCGCACGCGAAAAAGCCGTTCGACGTGCATCTGATGATCTCGCCGGTCGATCTTTATATTGAGGCCTTCGCGGAAGCAGGGGCCGACGGTATTACGGTGCATCCCGAGGCCGGCCCGCACATTCACCGCACGCTGCAACTGATCCGTTCGCTGGGCAAGAAGCCGGGCATCGTCCTCAATCCCGGCACGCCGATCGACGCCATCGACAATGTTCTGGATCTGGTCGATCTGGTTTTGATCATGTCGGTCAATCCGGGCTTCGGCGGGCAAAGTTTCATCACCAGTCAGCTTAAAAAGATCGAAGCGGCCGCGACGCGCATCGCCAAAACGGGCCGCGCCATCGCGCTCGAAGTCGATGGCGGCATCACGCCGGAGACGGCGAAGATGGCGATCTCTGCTGGTGCCGACACGCTCGTCGCCGGAACCTCGGTGTTCAAGGGTAGACCTTCAGCCTACGCAGCGAACATCGCCGCGTTGCGCGGTTAGCGGCTTGGCGGGCGAAACCCACACGCGGCGCAGCACGCCCCTCAATCTCCTGCCGGAAATCATGCGCGCCTTCTGGCGGCGCGCGATGACGCCGCTCCGCGTGCTGTGGCGCCGCAACTGGTTCTATCGCCGGATGCTCACTGGCAAACTTCCCGACCGCATCGCGTTCTATCCTTATGATGCGCTGCCGCGCCGCCTCGACAGCGCCGACCAGATGTTGCGCGGACGCTTTCGCTTCGCCGGCGAAACCGTGGACGTGAACGACAAATCCGTTTTCGACATGCCGCCGCCATCGTCCGCATGGCAAATGGAGTTGCATGATTTCGCGTGGCTGCCGCCGCTGTCTTCGGCCGGCGGCGATAATGCGCGCAAGCTGGCGACAGGCCTAATCGCGCAATGGATCAAGCGCAATGCACGCTATTCCGAGCCGGTGATGGCGCCGCAGATGATCGCGCGCCGCCTTGCGCATGTCTTCGCCCATAGCCGCTTCGTGCTGACCAATTCCGACATGTTGTGGCGTTCCAAGCTTTTCGTGTCGCTGCGCGAGCAGGCGCGGCTGCTGGCGCACATCGGCGTCGAAGCGCCCGACGGGCTGCCGCGCCTTGAAGCTGCTGCGGTTCATGCGCTGTCGGGTGCCTGTCTCGAAGACAATCCGCGCCGTTTGATCTCCGGTCTGGAACGGCTGGAAGAAGAATTGGCGATTCAGATCCTGCCCGACGGGGGCCATATCAGCCGCTCACCGGAGCAGCTTGTTCACGCCTACCGGCTGATCGTGATGGTGATGGACGCCTTGACCGCGATCGAGCGGCCGGTGCCGCAATCCATCCGCAGCGCGCATGACCGTATGGCGCCGATGCTGCGGTTCTTTCGTCACGGCGATGGCGCGCTGGCGCTGTTCAACGGTGGTACGGAAAGCGATGCGCGGATGATCGCGGCATTGCTGGCGCGCGATGAAGTGCGTGGCCAGCCCTTCGCGCACGCGCCGCATTCCGGCTATCAGCGCATCGCGGCAGCGCGCACGCTTGCGGTTCTGGACTGCGGCAAGGCCGCGGACGGCATCTATTCTAACACCGCCCATGCCGGCTGCCTGTCCTTCGAACTTAGCCATGTCCAGCAGCGCATCATCGTCAACTGCGGCGCGGCCGGATCGCGCCATCCGCGTTGGGATACGGCGTTGCGCGCGACCGCGGCCCATTCCACCATCACGCTGAACGACACATCCTATGCGGGCGTGTTGCCGGACGGGTTTGTGCGCGATCTCATCGGACCGCGTCTGGTAGGTGACAGTTTCGCGGTGGAGACGAGCCGGCGCGAAACGCCGCAAGGCGCTGTCGTGGAGGCGCGGCATGACGGCTATGTCCATGATTTCGGCATTTCGCACGAACGCACACTGTCGCTGTCGCCCAACGGGCTTGCGCTGAACGGCGCCGACCGGCTGGTGCCCAAGGGCAATGTTCGCCGTCCGCGCGAGGGCGTGCCGTTCGCCGCCCGGTTTCACATCCATCCCGATATCCGGGTGTCGCCCAGCCAGGGCGGCGGCATCATCCTGAAATTGCCGAACGGAGAAGGCTGGCGGTTTCGCGCCGGCGGCGGCGAGATCGCGATCGAGGAAAGCGTCTATCTCGGCTCCGCGCAGGTGCGCAAATGCGAACAGATCGTGCTTTCGGGCGTTGTGATGCAGGAGGCCGTCGAAATCGGCTGGATCTTCGAGCAGATCAACGTCGGCTGACCTAAGAGAATGCGCCGCGTTGCCAGCCGGGGAGGGCTTTGCTAAGCACGAAGCAGCGCCGTTTGGTTTGATGAGGTTTCGATGGTCGAGTTCGCGTTGCCCAGAAACAGCAAAATCCAGAAGGGCAAAACCTGGCCCAGCACGACGACCGAGAACGGCAAGAAGCCCAAGCGCACGAAAGACTTCCGCGTCTATCGCTACAATCCCGAAGTCGACGAGAACCCGCGCGTCGATACCTACCGCATCGACTTGGACAGTTGCGGGCCGATGGTTCTGGACGCGCTGATCAAGATCAAGAACGAGATCGATCCGACATTGACGTTCCGACGTTCGTGCCGCGAAGGCGTCTGCGGGTCCTGTGCCATGAACATCGGCGGCGGCAACACGCTGGCCTGCACCAAGGCGATTTCGGACGTGTCGGGCTCGGTCAGCATCTATCCGCTGCCGCATATGAAGGTCGTCAAAGACCTCATTCCCGACATGAACAATTTCTACGCGCAATACGCGTCGATCGGACCCTTCTTGCAGAGCAAGACGCCGGAGCCGGAAAAGGAACGCCAGCAGACGCCGCAGGACCGCGCGAAACTCGACGGCCTCTATGAGTGCATCCTGTGCGCCTGCTGCTCGACCTCGTGTCCGAGCTATTGGTGGAATTCGGAAAAATATCTCGGCCCGGCGGCGCTGCTGCAATCCTATCGCTGGCTGTCGGACAGCCGCGACGAATCCACCGGCGAACGCCTCGACAATCTCGAAGACCCGTTCCTCCTGTACCGCTGCCACACGATCATGAACTGCGCCAACAGCTGCCCGAAGGGTTTGAACCCGGCGGAAGCCATCGGTGAGATCAAGCAGATGATGGTGAAGCGCGGGGTTTGAGTGTATGGTGCGGCCATGAACCGGCTGCTCGCAGTCTTTATTGCACTCCTGATCACAGGCCTGATGTTTGCGGCCGCGATCGCCGCTCATGTGTGGTTTGGCGATCATCCCACCGTGTTGGCATTCATGGGAACACGGTGGTTCGCGCCGGCAGTCGTGGCCTTTAACAGCATCGTCGTTTTGCCACCAGTGTTGTTTCGCCTTCAGCGCAGCCGGCGGGTGCAAGAGAATGTGTCCGCCGCTCGCCGTGCCTAGTCCAAAATTTCCGCCCAAACAGCGGAAATCCCCAAGCGGAAATTAAGCGCCAATCGACGTGGCGAAAATCGACGTTCAATGCACCGATTACGCAGAGACGCGGGCGGTTGCGGCGTTGAGGCCGGTTTTCACCCGCAGCATGCGCCAGATGAGCGTGCCGGCGGCGGCGGTGAAGCGGCTGTGCGGATCGGCGCCGATGGCTTTAGCCACCATCTGCACCAGCTTGCGGACGTGATGGCGCCGGTACAGCGACAGGGCTTTGGAATTGTAGGCCTTGGCGAATTCATCGCGCTTGTAGGGCGACGTCGCCGGAATGTTGGCCGCGTAATAGGCGTAGGCCAGTTCGTCGTCATCAGCCTCGTTCACGCGCGTCAGCGCCACGATCAGCTTCTTCCAGAAAGGAAGATCGGGCTCATCCTGTTCGTGAAGAGTTTCATAGAAGAGCTTGTAATGCCTGAATTCGTCGGCTGCGATGCGGCCCGCGATCTCCTGCAGGACCGGTTCTTCGGCGGCTTCGCGAATCGCCGAATAGAAGGACGAGGTGCCCGACTCCACGACGCAGCGCGCGATCATCTCGCCGCGCCGGCTACCGCGGATCGAAACCTGCTTCTCATCGTGGAAATGCTCGGGCCGATAGCCGGCCTGGAAGCGGGCGAAGGCGGCTTTGAAGTCGAATGTCGGATCGGCCATTTCGGCCCAGCGGCCCAGCGCCAGACCGTGCTGCGCTTCTTCAACACCCCAAAGATCGATGCTGGCCAATGTCTGCGGCCCGGAATCCTGGAAGATGCGCTTGAGATAGCCAACGTAATCCGGCGCGTTGTATTCGACGAGCGAGGCAGCCTTCACCGACGCCAGCAGGCCGGGATCGACCTTTGAGGCGTCGAACGCGTCCCACTGGACATCGTCCAGCGTCCAACCTGCTCTGAAAACCTTGCCTTCCGCCACGCCAACCTTCCAACACATCGCACGCCAACCAACGCACTATACCAAAACCGGTTGCTGTCATGGAACCCGCGAGATGCCCTTATGGGGGCATCTGGACAGGATTTAACGCCGATTTCGGCGGGATTCCCGCGGTCGGCGGCAGAAATGGCGTCAGAACGCCGCGCGGATCAGGCGCAGATCGTCGAGCGATTCCGAAATTCGGCCGCGCTCCGTTTCCGTCTTGGCGGCAATCAAATCGTCCTGCGTGTCCTTGATACGCTGGTCCAGGACCGCCAGATCGAACTCCGCCATCGGAATCGCTTCCTCCGCG
>DATCFN010000094.1:0-3866 GCA_036509475.1 Rhizomicrobium sp.
CGCAGCGTACAGACCATGCTGGGGCACGCCGATATCAGCACCACGCAAATCTATACCCATGTCGCCAGCGACCGACTGAAATCAACGGTGCAATCGGCACACCCTCTGGCGCGTCCAAAGCCGGACAAATCGCGCGGTTGACGCGCCCTCGCTCTCGCGCGAGCCTCTTGGCCAGATATTGACTGGAGCATTGTCCGTGAGCTTTTCGCCCATCGAGCGCCGCACGCCGCCGCGCCTTTATCGTTCCAAATTGTTTGTGCCGGGATCGCAGACCAAGTTCTTCGAGAAGGCCGCGGCAAGCGCCGCCGATGTGGTGTGCCTCGATCTGGAAGATGCCGTTGCACCGTCCGACAAAGACAAGGCGCGCGACAACATTATTCAGGCGTTGAACGATGTGAATTGGGGCAAAAAGCTCGTCACAGTGCGCATCAACGGGCTCGACACGAGCTTCTGCTATCGCGACGTGATCGCGCTGGTGGAGAAGGGCGGAGAGCACCTCGACGCCATTATGGTTCCGAAAGTCGGCAACGGCGCGGACCTCTATGCCATCGACATGCTGATCACGCAGGCGTCAAGCTTTGCGGCGCGCAAGAAGCACATCGGCCTTGAGGTGATCATCGAAAGCACCGCCGGCCTCACCAATATCGACGAGATTTGCTCGGCCTCGAAGCGGCTGGAGACGCTGCACTTCGGCGCTGCGGACTATGCGGCGTCCCAAGGCATGCGTACGACAAATATCGGCGGGGGTAACGCCGACTACGTCATGCTGACCGACATCGAAGCCGGTCGGGCGCGCGACAAGCATTGGAACGACCTCTGGCACTATCCACTGTTCCGTCTATGCCAGGCGGCCAGAGCGCACGGCATTGTTCCGATAGATGGCCCGTTCGGCGACTATTCCGACGCTGACGGCTTTCGCGTACAGGCAAACCGCACGGCGATCCTTGGCTGCGAGGGCAAATGGGCCATCCATCCCAGCCAGGTCGCACTCGCCAATGAAATCTTCACACCGCCGGAAAAAGAAGTCGCGCGCGCCGAAGCAATTCTGGTGGCCATGAAGACGGCACAGGAAACCGGCATGGGTGCGGTGGCGCTAAACGGCGTGTTGATTGACGCCGCCTCAATCCGTCAGGCGCATGTCATCGTCCAGCAGGTAAAGATGATCCGCGAACGGACGGGTTAAGCGAATCCGTCAATCGCTTCAGTTTGTCGGGATTGCGCAGCCCGTATAGCGCGGTAATACGCATCCCGTCGGTTTCGATAGCGATGACGCCGAGCATTTCATGGCCATCGCGCAAGACCAGCGCCGGTTGGCCGTTTATCTCGATCATGGACGTTTCAAGCATTGCAGCGGCGTAGAATTTCTTGCCCAACCCGATGATGAAGCGTGCGACTTTGTCCGCGCCATAGATCGGATTGAGCGCCGCGGCGACGCGCCCTCCGCCGTCGGTATAGGCAATCGCGTCCGGGATCAGCAGCGACGCCAACGCGTTGGTATCGCCGTCTGCGCTCGCTTTTGCGAACCGCATGAGAAGGTCGCGATGCTGGTCACGCGAAACGGAAAAGCGCGGCCGATCCGCCTTTACCCGTTCGCGGGCGCGGCTCACGAGTTTGCGGCAGGCGGCTTCGGTTTTCGCAAGAGTCGCAGCGATCTCGGAATAATCGCAATCGAAAGCATCGTGCATAATCAAGGCGGCCCTTTCCTCAGGTGAAAGACGCTCCAGCACATGCAGCAACGCCAGGGAAAGATCGGATGCCAATTCGGCGCGCGCGGCCGGCGCATCGGCAGCGAACGCGCGTGTGTCGTCGGGCAAAATGGGTTCCGGCAGCCACGGGCCAACGTAACTTTCGCGCCGTGCACGAATTTTGCGCAAGGCGTCTAGGGATAACCGCACCGTCGCTGCCGAAAGCCACGCGCGCGGATCGCGAATGTCTTCTCCTTCGGCGCGGCACCAGCGCAGCCATGCTTCTTGGACGACGTCTTCGGCAGCCGCCATCTCTCCCAGCATCCGATAAGCGATACTGCGCAGATGTGCGCGCTGCGCCTCAAACGCGGCAATGTCGGTCATGCGGCCTTCAGCAGCGGGTTCACGGCAATTTCCGTATTGCCGATACGAACACGCTGGCACGTCTTCGCATGCCCCATGGCGCGCTTTAGCACCGGGTAGTTCCGCGTCGTCATCGCTCGCAGGGTTAAAGCGATCAACGCCTTCTTTCCCCATTTATTCTCGATCGTCTCGCGAAGTTCGTCCAGATTTTCCGATCTATTCAACAGCGCGCGTCCAAAGTCGAATCCGATTTGCGCGTCGGCGTCCGTCGGCGTGCCGCACAGAAGGGCCTTTATAATTTCGCCGTCCATCCCAGCCTCCACGGCCAAATCGGTGCCGATCTGCACACAGGGTCCGCAATCCTCGACGAGAGCACCGGCAACGCCGGCCGCCCACCACGCATTTGCCGGAGCATCACCACGCCACGTTCCGGCGCCTTGGATTTTCATGAACCGGCGAAATGCGGGAACAGAAATGTCGACAAGTTCGTGCATGTAGGTCGCATCGTAGCGGTAGCGCGCTTCCATGTTGCGGATGTAGCGGTGCAAAAACCACTTCAACATTATATCGCTCCTTCCTTGCGGGCTTCGATGAACGCGAATGTGATCCCCACCAGTCCTATCGCCACGACGCCGACAACCTCTGAAAAAACGATCTGCGCATCGTGGGGAAATCCGTCCGTGAGCCATTCGAAGATATGAAAAAGGGCGTGCAGCGCGGGCCATATCGTCCCTGCCAGCGCCAGCGTCATCGCGGTCCGGCCGGGCCGCAAAGCGGCCAGCATCCCGGCCCCGCTTGCAACGAAGGCCAAGCCAATATCCGTAATGAAATGGTGGTTTATCGGCCCTGTGAGGCTTACGCCCGGCACTGTCGCATACCAATAGCCGGGAGCCAGGATCATGGTCAGCCCGTTTATGAGGTGAAACAGACCCAAAAGGCCCAATATGCGGCGGAAAATCATCGTTCAGTCTCCGAATACCCGGTTAAGACGCGCGAGGCGCCCAAGTTGTGACAGGCCCGGATTTGTTGACATGGCGGAGCGCAATCGCCACTTATCGCGGTGCAGTATCTTGGGTCCGGCCCCCTTCGGACGCCCTTTCGAATGACCATGCACGCATACCTGGAATTTGAGCGGCCTATCGCCGATCTCGAAGGCAAGATCGTCGAGCTGCGCCAGTTGGCGGCGGCTGACCCCAACATGGACATCGCGGAAGATGTCGCCCGCCTTCAGGCCAAGGCCGACCAACTTATCAATGAGACTTACGCCAAGCTGACGCCGTGGCAAAAGGCGCTTGTGGCACGCCATCCCGCCCGGCCGCATTTCTCAGACTATGTCACGCAGCTGGTGGACGACTTCACACCGCTCGCCGGCGACCGCCTTTACGGGGAAGATCGAGCCGTGGTGGCCGGGCTCGGACGCTTCCGCGGACGCGCTGTGGCCGTCGTCGGTCACGAGAAGGGCAACGACACCAAAAGCCGTCTCAAGCACAATTTCGGCATGGCCATGCCAGAAGGCTACCGCAAGGCGCAGCGCATTTTCGAGATGGCCAACCAGTTCGGCCTTCCGGTGATTTCATTCGCGGATACACAGGGCGCCTATCCCGGCGTCAGCGCCGAAGAGCGCGGGCAGGCGGAAGCTATTGCCCGTTCCACCCAGGCCAGCCTCAACCTTGGCGTGCCGTTCGTGGCGACGATCATCGGCGAGGGCATGTCCGGCGGCGCGCTTGGTATCGCCGTCGCAAATCGCGTGTTCATGCTGGAGCATTCCATCTATGCCGTGATCTCGCCGGAAGGCTGCGCGTCGATCCTGTGGCGCAG
>DATCFN010000095.1:0-5528 GCA_036509475.1 Rhizomicrobium sp.
TATTCGCCTGTCCGGTGTTGTTTCCGATGTTGTTGTGGACAGCGGTGTTGTTACGGCCATTGCGGCCGTTATTGGCACCGTGCGTGTTGCCATTCATACCACCGCCGCCATGCCTGTTGTGGCCGGCCATGGCGTTCGACGCCGCGGGTGTCGAAATCGTATCTGACGGCCTGTGGCCGGCATGGGTTACGGTACGGTTTTGATGCCCTGCACCTCCTGACCCTCCCGGCGCACCGTGTCCGTGGCCACCACCGCCGCCGGAAGGCGCCGCATGTCCATGCGCACCGCCGCCGCCGCCCGGATGGCCGCCATGGTGGTCCTGTGCATAAGCTGGCGCCGCTGCAATCAACAAAATGGCTGCTGCGGATAAGAATATGGATTTCATGGCAATACCTCGTATTTGCAAATGGCTTTCGGTGCGCGCCCAGCGTTAAAACACGTTTAGGAACGGAAAGTTCCCCAATGATTGCCAAATATGCCGCCGAACTTATGTTGGTTCAGCAAAAGGGAACGGATATGGCTGGATTTGCGATTCGCGCGGCAAAACAAGGCGACGAGGATGTCATCCTTACCCTGCTGTACGAACTGGCGGTGTACGAAAAACTCACCGACAAGTTCAAGATCACGCGCGAGATCATCCGGCGCGACTATCTGTGCGAAAAGCCGCTGATCCATTGCGAGTTACTGTTCGAAGGCGGAATCGCGATCGGCATTGCGACCTGGTACTGGGCTTATGCCAGCTTCGCGGCGGCGCGCGCGCTTTATCTCGAAGACCTTTTTGTGCGGCCGGATTTTCGCGGCAAGGGCTACGGAAAACTGTTGCTCTCGCATTTGGCGCAGACCGCGGTGAAGGCGGATGCGGTGCGCGTGGAATGGTCGGTGCTGCCGTGGAACACGCCTTCGATCGAATTCTATGAAGCGTTGGGCGCGGAACGCATGACCGAATGGCTTATCTACCGTCTGTCCGGCGATGCGCTGCAAAAGCTGGGTGCCGCATGAGCCACACTTCCCTCATCCTCGCGCGCGCCGACAACGGCGTCATCGGCATGAACGGCGCGCTGCCATGGCGCATTTCCGACGATCTGAAACGCTTCAAGGCGCTGACGATGGGAAGGCCTATCGTGATGGGGCGCAAGACGTGGGACAGCTTTCCGAAAAGGCCGCTGCCGGGCCGCACCAACATCGTCATCACGCGCGATCCGCACTGGCACGCGGACGGCGCGGTCGCGGTTCAATCGTTCGACGCGGCACTGGCGCGCGCGCGGGAAGACGCCCCGGATGAAATTGCTGTCATCGGCGGTGCAGAGATTTATCGTCTCGCTTTGCCATGCGCGGACCGCATCCATCTGACCGAAGTCCATCTGGCCGCCGATGGCGACATCCGCATGCCGGAATTTGGCGCATCCGAATGGCGCGAGACGGCGCGCGAGGATCATGCGACGCCGGACGGCCTGCGCTATTCCTATGTGACGTTGGAACGTAAATGATGCGCGGCCCCCTTGCGCGGCCTGCGCGGCACATTAGCCTCACGCCGTAGAATTTGAGGACGCTCCCATGAATATTCGTGAAGTCGCATCCGGTCTTCTATTTCCGGAAGGCCCCGTCGCCATGGATGACGGCTCGGTGATCTTGGTCGAGATCAAGGCCAAGAAGATCACGCGGGTGAAGAAAGACGGCAAGACGCAAACCATCGCCAAGGTCGAGGGCGGCCCCAACGGTCTCGCCATTGGTCCCGATGGCGCGCTCTATGTCGCCAACAATGGCGAGAACTTCACATACACGAAGCGCCAGGGATTGCTGATCCCAGGTCACGCGCCGAAACATCATGACGGCGGCTGGATCGAGCGCGTGAATATCGCGACCGGAAAATCCGAACGGCTTTATTCCACATGCGACGGCGAAAAGCTGACGGCGCCCAACGATCTGGTCTTCGATACGGCGGGCGGCTTCTGGTTTACCGATCACGGCACGACGACCGACAAATTCCGCAGCCACGGCGCGCTCTATTACGCAAAGGCTGATGGCTCGAAGATCACAAAAGTGCTGCGCGAACTCGTCACCCCCAATGGCGTGGGCCTCTCGCCGGACGGCAGGACGGTCTATTACGCCGAAACTTTCACCGGACGCCTTTACAGTCTGCCGCTGGAAAAGCCCGGCAAGCGCGGGGCGGTCGCCGGTTTCACGCCGGGCGCGTTCGTCAACAACTTTCCGGGCCTTGCCTATTTCGACTCTCTGGGCGTCCAGGCAGATGGCGGGGTCTGTTGCGCCACGCTGCTTGCGGGCGGCATCACCACATTCTGGCCAGGCTCGAAGAAAGTTCGCCACACGCCGCTGCCCGATCCGCTCATTACCAACATCTGCTGGGGCGGCAAGAACATGAAGACAGCATTCATAACGTCATCGGGGACGGGCAAACTGCTTGCCGCCGATTGGCCCTCCGCCGGGCTTCGTCTTAACTTCAATGCTTGATTCCAGAAGGGGAAATTTCATGCGCTCGTTTTTGACTGCGGCCTCGGTCGGCATGTTATGCGCTTCGACAGCGTTCGCTGCCGACGACAGCACCATTGCCACACGCTTCGGCAACACTGTTGTTGCAAAAGGCGGCTTCGGAGAAGTTCATCTGTATTTCAATGCCGATCATTCTTTCACCGGCAAGGTGATGACGATGAACTACGACCTGAAAGGAGCTTGGAAGGTCAGCGGCGACAACCTGTGCCTGACCTATGATCCCGTTCCGCCGGGCATCACGAATCCGACCTGCCAACCTGTTGCCGCCCATAGTATCGGCGACTCATGGCAGGCGGGTGACCGAACGGCCACTCTGTTGAAGGGCATCCAGTAATCAGCGCGCGCTGAGGTCGAACTCGATGGTGACGCGCTGGCCTTCGCCGTCGTAGCGGCGCTCGCCGCGCGGCTGCCATGACGGGTGCATCACAATCATGCCCGATGACGGGCGGATGGTTTCGGTCTGGCCGGCGCTGACGCCGCCCGGAATGCGAAAGGCGAGCGTGGGCGAAACCATGGCCGGGAGCGCGCCGCGCGGATCGGCCAGTTCGACATTGCCGCCCATGTTTTCGTCGTCCGACTTGGCATAGCCGTCATCGATGAAATAGACGCCGGACCAGAATGCGCCAGGACGCGCCGCCAGTTCGCAATATTCGCCCTTGCTGCGCACGCTGGCGCAGGCGCTGATCTTCCAATCGAGCGTGACGCGCCCACCCGCGCGCGTGGCGGTGAGGCCATCGGCGGTTTCGCGCAGCACACGAAACAGCGTCTGCGCGGCATTGTTGCCCCACGCTTCGAAATCGCTGTCGGAACGCCAGCCCTGGCCGTGCGTGCCGACTGTTCCCGCCGCGGCGTTAAATTTGTCCATCACAAGCGCGCGCAATTCCGCGTTCACGTCATTCGCAACCGGAAGGAAGTGAATGCAGTTCGGCGTTGCGAACGTACTTTTGATCTGTGGCTTTGGCGTTGCCATCTTGTCCCCGGGGAAAGCTATTCTACGATTATTCTGGGCGCCTGGCGCGAAGGCGCGGCAATCTTCTGCGCAACTTGGGCGGCGATTGCAAGGAAAGCCTTCGCCTCGGCGCCGCCGGCATGCGACGCAACGACAGGCGCGCCGCGGTCCGAGGTTTCGCGAATGAGTGGCACAAGCGGAATTTCACCCAGAAACGGCACTTTCAGCTTCGTCGCTTCGGCCTTCGCACCGCCATGCCCGAAGATGTGCGATTCATGACCACAATTTTCACAAACGAAAACACTCATGTTTTCGACAATCCCCAGAATGGGCACCTGCGTCTTTTCGAACATCGCTATGCCTTTGCGCGCATCGATCAGCGCAATGTCCTGCGGCGTTGAAACGATCACGGCGCCTTTAAGCGGAACACGCTGGGCGATGGTGAGCTGTGCGTCGCCGGTTCCCGGGGGCATGTCGATGACGAGAACGTCAAGCGGCGCCCATGCGACGTCGTTCATCATTTGCGTCAAGGCGGATTGCACCATCGGTCCGCGCCAGATCATCGGCGAATCCTCGGCCACCAGAAATCCGATGGACATCGCCTTGATACCGAACTTTTCGATAGGCTGAAGCTTGTGCCCGTCGCTCTGTGGTTTGTTCGTGATGTCGAGCAGACGTGGGACGGACGGCCCGTAAATATCGGCGTCGAGCAAACCCACTTTTAGTCCGAGTTTCGAAAGGCCCAGTGCCAGATTGACCGCGACGGTCGATTTGCCGACGCCGCCTTTTCCGCTGGCGACCGCGATCACCGCGCCGACGCCTTCGATGCCGGCGGGCTTGGCGGGATGGCCGTGCGTCTGCGGAGGCTTTTGCTGTGCCGGGCGCGCATTTGCCGGCTCGCTATGCGCCGTCAGCACCGCCGTTACGGACAGAACGCCGGAGAGTGACGTCACGGCGTCTTCCGCCGCTTTGCGCAAAGGTTCGGCGGTCCGGCCGCGCGCCGCCGGCACCTCGACCGAAAAACCGACATGGCCATCGCGCAGGACAAGCCCCTGAATGAGGCCCGCCTCCGTCACGGGTTTGCCGCTCGCCGGATCGATCACGCGGGCCAAGGCCTTCAGCACATCGTCTTTGGTGGCCTCGGCCATATTCATTTCGCTTTCAATCGACGCATCTCGCGCGCCGACTTGCGCCCTTCGTTGCACCGGGGAGGAGATGCACATATAACCGCACCGACCCCGGAAACCAAGGAAGCGCGCGGAAGTCCGTTTAAGGTCTTGATCGCGTGGATGAACATGCCCTGGAACAATCAATCAGGCGGTGATGGAAACGGGCCCATAAAAGGTCCGTGGGGACGCGGCCCATCCGGCTCCGGCGGCGGCGGCAATCTGCCGCCCAACATCGACAACTTTTTCCGCAATCTGCAGGACCGCATCCGGCGGCTTTTGCCCAACGGGGAATTCACCACCGGCGTCGTCGCGCTGATCGTGGTCGGCGCCATCGGGTTGTGGCTTTTGACGGGACTTTATTTCGTCAGCACCCATGAGCAGGGCGTCGTGCTGCGTTTCGGCAAGTTCCAGACGCTGACCGGCCCCGGTCCCAATTATCATCTGCCCTGGCCGATCGAAACCGTGGAACTGCCGGAAGTCACCACCACCCATCAGATCAACATCGGTTATCAGCAAGTGGGCGAAGGCGACGACGCGCACAACGAAGACGTTGAAAGCGAAAGCCTGATGCTGACCGGCGACGAGAACATCGTCGATGTGAATTTCACCGTCTATTGGGTCATCAACAACGCAGCCGACTATCTCTTCAACGTCGAGAAGCAGGACGATGCGATCAAGGCGGTGGCCGAAAGCGCCATGCGTGAAGTGGTCGGCCAGAATCCTATCGGTCCCATCCTCACCGAAGACCGCGCGCCGGTGGAAAACCAGGTTCGCGAAGTGATGCAAAAGACGCTCGACACCTATCGCCTCGGCGTGACGGTGACGGGCGTGAAGATGCAGAACGTCGATACACCGGACCAGGTGCGCGATGCCTATCGCGACGTGCAGGCCGCACGCGCCGA
>DATCFN010000096.1:0-9552 GCA_036509475.1 Rhizomicrobium sp.
AAACATGGTCAACATCCAGGATTCCGGCTCGTCTTCGGACTGCTCCTGATCGACGCGAAAGCGGAAAGCCCATGCGACCAGCGGCCGGAACATAAGCTGGTCGTAAATCAGGATGACGATAAGCATGGCGCCAATCGCCCAGAAGATCGCGTGCAGATCTTTGTGCTCGATGGCCAGCGCGATGTAGGAGCCGATGCCGGGCAAGGCAAAGGAGGTGCTGCCGACGCTGACGGCCTCCGAGGTCACCACGAAAAACCAGGCACCGGACATCGACATCATCATGTTCCAGACGAGCGACGGCATGGCGAACGGTACCTCGATGCGCCAGAAGCGGGCCCAGCCGTTAAGGCCGAACATCCGCCCGGCCTCAATCATCTCCGGCGGCACGGTGCGCAGCGACTGATAGAAGCTGAAGGCCATGTTCCAGGCCTGGCTGGTGAAGATGACGAAGACGCAGGCCAGTTCGGCGCCGAAAATCCGCCCCGGCGTCAGCGAAAGAAAGAACACCGTCACCAGCGCGATATAGCCGAGTGGCGGGAGCGACTGGAGGATATCCAGGAGCGGAATAAGCAGCCGCTCGGCGCGCGCGCTTTTTGCCGCAAGCGTCGCGTAAGTGAATGTAAAGACTAGAGAAACCCCCATCCCAATGAGCATCCGCAGGGCGGTGCGCATGGCGTATTCGGGCAGGTGGGACGGGGCCAGCGACAAAGGTTGCGTGGTCAGGACGGCGAGCGGCTGCCCGAGGAGTTTGCTCGCCTGCGCGAAGGCCACGATAAAGCCCAGCACCAGCAAGGCGGCCAGCACATCCCAGCCGCCGGGCAACAGCCGACGGGCTTCAATCGAGACGGGCGGCAAAATCCGCATATCCGGCTGGCCTAGAATGATTGTCGAACAAAGGGCTGGAGCGCGGACTCGAAAGCACACGCGGGCGCACACAAGCACTCAAAGCGCGCCGGGGAAAGCAGTTTTTTATGACGTATCTGCGTGCGGATTGCCGCGATGCGCGAAGCGCGCGCAAGGCCCTTCGGCGCTTCTTGCGCGGACCCCTTTGCGGCCTGCAAATAACGGCTGCAAACCATATTGCGCGGCTGCGCGAAATCGGCGTAAAACATTGGAAACGAAGCAGAAAGCGGTGCATTTACACGGCTTTAGGGGCGCTCGTTTAGAGTTAGCGGACCGTAGAACAAACAGGCGGAATGGCCAGCGGACGATGAAGTTGGGTGCGAACATCAAGATTGCCGGCGGGAATTTCCCCGCTTGTGATTTTGCGCGCGCCGAATTCTCGCACGCGCCGTCCTTCGGTTTGCCGCTGGCGCAGCTTCTCCTCCTTAGCTGCCCCTAGGCGTTGGCTGCTCGTGAAATCGGGCGGACGTTTAGGGGATGTGCAGACGAAAAAAGGAGTCGATCGAAGCCGCTAGGTGCGGCGAACGGAAGGAACGAAGGCCATGACGACGAACAAAACGGAAAAAATAAGAATTTTCGACACCACATTGCGCGACGGCGAACAGTCGCCGGGCGCCGCGATGACGCTTGAAGAAAAAATCGAAGTTGCCGAACTGCTGGACGAAATGGGCGTCGATATTATAGAGTCCGGCTTTCCGATTTCTTCGCAGGGCGATTTCGACGCGGTTCACACCATCGCAAAGCGCACGAAGAATGCGGTCATCTGCGGCCTGGCGCGCGCCGGTTTGAAAGATATCGACCGCGCCGCCGAAGCGCTCAGGCCGTCGAAGCGGTTTCGCATTCACACGTTCATTTCCACCAGCCCGGTCCACATGAAGCACAAGCTTCAGATGGGCCCCAATTCGGTGATCGAGGCGATCGCGGCGTCCGTTGGGCATGCGCGCAAATTCACGGACGACGTGCAGTGGTCGCCGGAAGATTCGACGCGCACGGAGCGGGATTTTCTTTGTCTTGCAGTGGAAACGGCGATCAATGCCGGCGCGACCACGATCAATATTCCCGATACGGTAGGCTATTCTACGCCGCAGGAATTCTTCGAGATGATTACGATGCTGCGGAACCGCGTTCCCAACATCGATAAGACGATCATTGCGACCCACTGCCACAACGATTTGGGCCTCGCCGTGGCCAATTCGCTGGCCGGTGTCCTGGCGGGTGCGCGGCAGATCGAATGCACCATCAACGGAATCGGCGAGCGCGCGGGCAACGCAGCCCTCGAAGAAGTCGTGATGGCGATGAAGGTGCGGCGGGACCTCATGCCGTTCGCGACGAACATCGACACGACGTTGCTGTCTCGCGCCTCGAAGCTGGTGTCGAACGTCACCGGCTTCCCGGTGCAATACAACAAGGCCATCGTCGGCAAGAACGCCTTCGCCCATGAGAGCGGCATCCATCAGGACGGCATGCTGAAGAATGTCGAGACCTACGAGATCATGCGTCCCGAGGATGTCGGCGTGCATGCAAGCTCTCTGGTGCTGGGCAAACTCTCTGGCCGCCATGCCTTCAAGGACAAGCTGGAATCGCTGGGTTACGAGCTGGACGATCAGGCCTTTCAGGAAGCGTTCAAGCGCTTCAAGGATCTGGCCGACAAAAAGAAGCATGTTTTCGACGAAGACATCGTCGCGCTGGTGGACGACGAGGTAATGCGCGGCCACGACAAGATTCTGGTGCGGGATCTTCGCGTCACGTCTGGCATCAACATTGCGCCGTCGGCACAGCTGACGCTTTCTGTGGATGGAGACGCGCGTGTCGCAAAGACCACGGGCGACGGCCCCGTCGATGCGATATTCAACGCCATCCGCGAGGCCTATCCGCATACGGCGAACTTGCAGCTTTTCGAGATCAAGGCGGTCACGGAAGGCACGGATGCACAGGCCGGCGTCAGTGTGCGCCTTGAGGAAAACGGACGCACGGTTACGGGCCGCGCCGCGGACACGGATACGATCCTTGCCGCGGCAAACGCCTATGTGAATGCGCTTAACAAGCTTTTGGTGAAACGTGAAAAGAAGGCGCCGGAAGCACTGACCGTCGCGCGATGAGACACAAACCCCGGCGTTAACCAGCGCCGGGGTGCTTATCGCGGGAACAGTCTTTGCAGGTATGCCTCGGAAGGGAACAGGCAAGCATTCATGTTCGGTAGTCTTCTCGGCGTTCTGTCGAGCGATATGGCCATCGACCTCGGAACCGCGAACACGCTGGTTTACGTCAAAGGTCGCGGCATCGTTCTGAACGAGCCATCGGTCGTCGCTACGATCACCACGCGCGGCGGCAAGAAATCCGTTCGCGCCGTCGGCAACGACGCCAAGATGATGCTGGGCCGCACGCCCGGCAACATCGAAGCGATCCGCCCGATGCGCGACGGCGTCATCGCCGATTTCGAGGTCGCGGAGGAAATGATCAAGCATTTCATCCGCAAGGTGCATAACCGCCGCTCCTTCGCCAATCCCATGATCATCGTCTGCGTGCCCTCCGGCTCGACGGCGGTGGAACGTCGCGCGATTCAGGAAAGCGCGCTTAGCGCCGGTGCCCGCCGCGTTTACCTGATCGAGGAGCCGATGGCGGCCGCGATCGGGGCAGGGCTTCCGGTTTCCGAACCGACCGGCTCGATGGTCGTCGACATCGGCGGCGGCACGACGGAAGTGGCCGTGTTGTCGCTCGGCGGCATCGTCTATTCGCGCAGCGTGCGCGTGGGCGGCGACAAGATGGACGAGGCGATCATCGCTTACATCCGCCGCCACCAGAATCTGCTGATCGGCGAAGCGTCTGCCGAACGCATCAAGAAAGAAATCGGCACCGCCGCCCCCCCCGCCGAAGGCAACGGCGTCACACTGGAGATAAAAGGCCGTGATCTTCTGAATGGGGTTCCGAAGGAAATCACCATCACGCAACGCCATATCGCCGAAGCGCTGGCCGAACCGACCAGCCAGATCGTCGAGGCCGTGAAAGTGGCTCTCGAAGCGACGCCACCGGAACTGGCCGCCGACATCGTGGACAAAGGCATCGTGCTGACAGGCGGCGGTTCGCTGCTCGCCAATCTGGATCAAGTGCTGCGCGAAGAGACGGGGTTGCCGGTGTCGATTGCCGACGATCCGCTGTCCTGTGTCGCGCTCGGCACCGGAAGGGTTCTGGAAAATACCAAAGGCATGCGTCACGTCCTGACCACCGCATTCTAAAAAGGCGGCGCGAGTAGAGTATGGCGAATGGATTGCACAGGCCGCTGCGGGGACGGGGCAATGCCCAGCTTCCGCTCGCCATCGTGGCCGTCCTCGCCATCGTGCTCGTTCTGCTCGGCAAGGCGCAGTCGTCGCTGTTCGATCAGGCGCGCGCTTCGTTCACCGACTGGACGCGGCCCGCACTCGAATGGGTCAGCACGCCATTCGCGGGTACCGCCAACTGGGTCGGCAATCTCGGGCACGTCTTCAACGTCTATCAGGAGAACCTTCAACTCCGGCAGGAGAATGCTCGTCTGCGCCAGTGGCAGACGGCGGCGCTCGTGCTGGACGATCGGCTGAAGCGCTATCAGCTTTTGCTCAATGCCGTGCCGGATCCCGCGCTTGCCGCGATCACAGCACGGGTGATCGGCCATGCCAGCCAGCCCTTTCTCGACACGATGATCATCGATGCCGGTAAGGCGCAGGGCGTGAAACCCGGTGAGGCGGTGGTCGATGCGCGCGGCATGATCGGACGTATCTTTCTGGCCGGACAGCACACCGCGTGGATCGTTTTGCTCACCGATCTCAACAGCCGCATCCCGGTATTGATTCAGCCGGGCAACGTCCAGGCCATCATGGCCGGCGATAATTCGCACAATCCGACGCTTGAAACGCTGGCGCAAACGGCGCCGCTCAAGGCCGGCGGTCAGGTGGTGACGTCCGGCGACGGCGGCCTCATCCCGCCGGGCCTTCCTGTCGGCCAGCTTGTTGCCGATGGGGACGGCTTTCGTGTTGCACTGCTCGCCGATCCCGCGTCCATCGAAGATGTGCGTATCGTCAATTTCAAACTGCCGCAGGAGCAGCCGCCCGCGCCCTCGCCCGACGATCTGCCCGCTTCTGCTGCCGGATTGAAGCCGGAAGCGCCACCACCGCCCGCGCCCGCGACGACGCCGCAGGCGACCCCGCTGGCTATCACGCCGCTCGCATCACCTCATGCCGCCGTACCGCGAAATCCCACGCTTTCGCATGCCGCATCGCAGACGCCACAGCAGCCGACTGTGCCGCCGCAGCAGGGCGCCGCCAAGCCCGCAACCGACGACGAAGGCGACACGCAGTGATCGCCATGCAGGATCGTCTTGGCTTTTCATTTCTGGGTGCTTTCGGATCGGTCATTCCTTTCTTGTGTGCGCTGCTGGGCGTGATCGTCGCGAATGTGCCGATATCGGTTTCCGGCGGCATCGTTCCGCCGCCGCTGCTGGCGCTGATGCCCATCTACTATTGGTGCCTGGTGCGCCCCGATTTGATGCCGCCCTTCGCGGTCTTCATCATCGGCGTGCTGGAAGATCTGCTGTCGGGAAGCCCGCCGGGCGTATGGACCGTGGCGTTCATTGCCGCCTATGCGCTGGTGGATCGCGAGCGTGAATCGTTCGCGGGATTGGGCGGTGCCGGCGCCATCCTCGGTTTCGCGGCCGCCATGCTGGTGGCTGGCGCGTCGGTCTATGGGATTATCGCGATCTATTATTGGAACTTGCCGCCCCTGGGTCCGATCCTTGTCGAGATAGCCGTAAGCGTCGTATTTTATATTCCCATCGTGGTGCTGCTGAGCTTTGTGCATCGCCGCCTCGTCGGCTCCGCGCGGAGCGATCTGTAATGCCGCTGTTCGACCGCAAAGACAAAAGCCGTTACGCGACCTTTACGCGCCGCACGCTGATGGTCAGCGGCGGCATGACGGCGGTGTTCGGCGTCATCGCCGGGCGGCTCTATCAGTTGCAAATTCGCGAAGGCAGCGAATTCATGACGCGCGCGGAAGCCAACCGTGTCAGCCAACGGCTTGTCGCGCCGCTGCGTGGTCGCATTCTGGACCGCTTCGGCGTGGAACTGGCCACCAACCGGCGCAACTATCGTGTGATGATCGTCGCCGAGCAGGCGGCGGAAGGTGTCGATGCCGCCATCGATACGATCGGCAAGCTCATCTACCTTTCCGATCATCAGCGCGAAAAGGTGAAGCACGACATCGCCGCCAACAAGCCGTTCGCGCCTGTGCCCGTCGCTGAAAATCTTTCGTGGGATGAGTTCGCACGCATCAACCTGCATCTTCCTTATCTTCCGGGCGTTCAGCCGGACGTGGGAGAGACGCGCGCCTATCCGTTCAATGCGCAGATGTCTCACATTCTGGGCTATGTCGCCTCGGTGTCGCCCGAAGACATAGCCGATGACAACGATCCGCTGCTCGAACTTCCCGGCTTTCGCATCGGCAAGCGCGGTATTGAGAAGGAATTCGAGACGCAAATTCGCGGTAAGGCGGGCACGAGCCGCGTCGAGGTCAACGCTTATGGCCGCGTGATCCGTGAATTGGGTCATGATGCCGGAACACCGGGCGCCGACGTCTATCTTACCATCGACCAGCAAGTACAGAACTTCGCGAGCCAACGCCTCGGCGACGAAAGCGCCGCCTGCGTGGTGATGGATGCCCAGAGCGGCGATGTGCTGGCGCTGGTCTCCACGCCCGGCTACGATCCCAATCTCTTCAACGCCGGCATCACCGGTACGCAATGGCATGCGCTGACCGGTGACGACCACAAGCCGTTGCTTAACAAGGCGATCACCGGCAACTATCCGCCCGGCTCGACCTTCAAGACAGCGATGGCGTTGGCTGCGGTAGACAACGGCATGGCTGATTTTGCCGTTAATTGTACCGGGTCGATGAGACTCGGAGATCACACCTTCTACTGCGATGCATGGCGGATAGGCGGCCATGGCCATGTCAACTTGCAGCGCGGCATTCAAGTCTCCTGCGACATCTTCTTCTACGAAGTGGCGCGGCGGCTGGGCATCGACAAGATGGTGGAAGCGGCTCGTGCCATAGGCCTTGGTTCATCCACCGGCATCGAATTACCCGGCGAACTCGGCGGCCTCATTCCAAGCCGGGCCTGGAAGTTGGCGCGGTTCGGCGTTCCCTGGCAACAGGGCGAAACGCTCATCAATGGCATCGGTCAGGGTTACGTGCTCACCACCCCAGTCCAGCTCTGTATGCAGGCAGCGCGCATTGCCACCGGACGGGCGGTCGTTCCGCGCCTTGTTCACGAAGTCGGCGCGAGGTTGCAACCGCGGCCCCCACCGGCGCCGTTGCCCTTCTCCGACAAGGCGTTCGCGATGGTCCGCGAAGGGATGAGCATGGCCGTCAATCAGCCAGGTGGCACGGCCTATGGCTGGCGCATAACGCAGCCCGGCTTGGAGATGGGAGGCAAGACGGGCACTGCGCAAGTGCGGCGCATCTCCAAGGAAGAACGCGCAACCGGGGTCAAGGGCAATTCCGAGCTGCCGTGGAATCTGCGCGAGCACGCCTTGTTTATCGCCTTCGCGCCAATCGAGAGCCCGCGCTATGTGATGTCGATCGTCATCGAGCACGGCGGGGCGCGAAACGAGCCGCAGGTGCAATTCGCGCGCGACATCATGCTCTACGTCCAGCAACGCGATCCGCTGAAACTGCCCAATGCCTATCCCGTGAACGCGGCGCAGCGGCCCTCGTTCAATCCGGAGGCGCGCGGATGACGACCCGTTCTTACGCGGCCGCCAAACGCACGCTGTCTTCGATGGACAAGCTGCTGGATGTGAACTGGGGGCTGGTGCTTCTCATCACGCTTATCGCCTGCGTCGGTTTCGCGATGCAGTATTCGGTGGCGGGTGGACACTTCCATCCCTGGGCCGCGCCGCAGATGGAACGCTTCGTTTTTGGCGTGATCCTCCTTGTCGTCGTGGCGCTGATCGATATTCGCTTCTGGATGAATGCCGCTTATCCGTTCTATGGCGTGGCCCTGCTTCTGTTGGTGGCGACCACGATCATGGGCAAAGTCGGCGGCCTCGGTGCGCAGCGCTGGCTGGAACTTGGTCCACTGCAGATTCAACCGTCCGAACTGATGAAGATTTCACTCGTGCTCGCGCTGTCGCGCTATTTGCACGGCCGCGCGGTGGAAGATGTCTCCCATCCGTTGCGACTCGCCATCCCGCTTGCCATGATCGGTTTTCCCGCAGTTCTGGTGTTGATGCAACCCAATCTCGGCACTGCGACTATTCTGGCCGCTGACGGCGCGTCGCTCCTGTTTCTGGCGGGACTCTCCTGGTGGTGGATTTTGCCGACGCTTGGTGCCGGGGTGGCGGCGGTGCCGATCGCGTGGCGTTTCATGCACGATTATCAAAAACGGCGTGTGCTAACATTCCTCAATCCGGCGTCGGACGCGCTCGGCGCGGGTTGGAACATCAGTCAGGCGGAGATCGCGGTCGGATCGGGCGGTCTTGCGGGCAAGGGGTTTATGCGGGGCACGCAAAGTCAGCTCAACTTCTTGCCGGAGAAAGAAACAGATTTTATCTGGACCGTGCTCGGCGAAGAGTTCGGATTTGTCGGCTGCATCGCCGTGCTTCTGCTGTTTGCAGCCGTCATATTCTACGGTGTTCGTATCGCCATGGCCTCACGCAGCCAATTCGGGCGCCTGCTCGCGTTTGGCATCACGCTCAATTTCTTCTTCTACATCATGATCAACGCATCGATGGTGATGGGGCTCATTCCCGTGGTGGGCATTCCCATGCCGCTCATCTCTTACGGGGGAACGGCTATGCTGACCGTGATGTTCGGATTCGGTCTTTTGATGTCCGTTCATGTCCACCGGCAGGTGGAAATTCCGCGTCATTCCGCTGGTTTTTTGTGAGGTTGTGCGCACATGGACAGGCCGGGAATCGCCTGCTATAGCCCGCCCCCTCCGGCGCATCACAAGCCGGGCGGGTAGGGTGATTAGCTCAGTTGGTAGAGCAGCTGACTCTTAATCAGCGGGTCGTAGGTTCGATTCCTACATCACCCACCAATTCTTTCAATAGCTTACGCAGCACTCAAATTTCGGAACAGATTGCGGGGCTCTGCCGGGGCTCGCACGCGCTCGTAAAAATAATTCTGTGAAAGTGACGCGCTTGCCGGTTTTGCAGGCACTCATTCGTCAATTCGTAGCGAAGGCGATCCGGCTCGCTGCCATGGCTCGTGGAGCAGTCCAGCCATCGGAGATTTGAGGTCTCTAGCGTTCACTGCCTTGAAAAGAAGAGCAGCGCTATTTGTGTTTTGCTGCGTAAGCCGACTGACAATGTCCGCAACGCGAGCGTGGTTGGTCGTGACGGTAAGAACGAGGAGATTTGGCAACCCCCAATGGGCTTTATGAAGCCGCCGCTCGATGACGTCGCGATAGGCCGCGAACTTGCCAAGCATCGATGTCTGGCGTTCGTCCGACCGCGCAACCGGCATCGTCCCGCGATCAGCCTCCAAAGCGAAAAAACGGTAGGTTTTAGAGGCGTTGTGGCTGTATTCGATACCGAACAGCCCATCGGGTGCCAAATGGCCGCCAGATGGCATTGGCAGCCTCAGGAGCGCTTCGGCTTCACGGCTCCCCTCCGGCAT
>DATCFN010000097.1:0-2835 GCA_036509475.1 Rhizomicrobium sp.
TCGGACGCTTTTCTGGTGGCGTTCACGTTCCCCAATTATTTTCGCCAGATTTTCGGCGAGGGAACGATCAATCCCGCGTTCCTTCCGCGTTATGCGACGCTGCATGCAAAGGGTGAGCACGCTGCCGCTGCGGTCTTCGCCGACCGTGTGTTTTCGTGGCAGATGCTGGCGCAGCTCGTGATCCTGCTGGCCGCGCTATTGTGCATGCCGTGGATCATTCATGTGATCGCGCCGGGCTTTGCCGACCATCCGGGACAATTCGCGCTGACGGTCAGTCTGGCGCGCATCACGTTTCCCTATCTTATCCTCACTGTCGTCGCGATCCAGCTTTCGGCGATGCTGAACGCCATCGAGAAGTTCTGGGCCGCCGCCGCGTGGTCGAATTTTCAAAACCTCGGCATGATCGCCACGCTGCTCGCGGCGCGGTGGTTCCCCAATGCGGCTTATGCTGCGGCATGGGGCGTTCTGCTGGGCGGCTTCATGCAGCTTTTCTTCATGCTGTGGGCGAGCCGGCGCGACGGCCTCTCGCTGCGCATCGCAAGGCCGCGCTGGACACCGGAGATCCGGGAGTTCTTCCGTGCGCTGGGCGCGGTAACCATCGGCGCGGCAGGCGTTTTCATCGCACCGTTCATCGATACGATTCTCGCCAGCCTGTTACCCGTCGGCAGCCGGACAGCGCTTTACTATGCCGACCGCATCAATCAACTGCCGCTCGGCGTTCTCGGCGTGGCACTCGGCACCGTGTTGTTGCCGGAGATGTCCAACAGGCTCGCGGTAAACGATCGTGCGGGTTCGGACGCGGCGCAGAACCGCACGGCATCGCTGTCGCTGTTGCTGACCTTGCCTTTCGCTGCCGTGTTTCTGGCGATTCCCGACACGATCATGAGCGGGATTTTTGCACATGGCGCGTTCAACAAAAGCGCCGCCGCGCTGTCAGCCATCGCGCTGGCTACCTACGGCGTCGGGCTGCCGGCAATGGCCATGACGCGCATCGTGCAGGCCACATTCTATGCACGGCACGACACGGCAACGCCGGTGCGCGTGACGCTTGCCGCGCTCGGCTGCAACATCGCGCTGAAGCTGGTCTTCGTGTGGGGATTGCATCTGGGCATCGCGGGCATCGCGCTCGGCACTTCATTTGGCGCGTGGATAAATGTCGTGACCCTTATCATCCTGGGAATGCGGCGAGGATCGCTTCAACTCAATGCGAATTTCTGGCGTTCGCTATTGCCGATTGTCATTGCCGCCGCGGTCACGGCCGCGGTTGCATACGGCACCGTGCATTTTGGAAGCCCGCGGCTTCATGGCGTCCGGTTGCAGCAGCTCATTTTGCTTGGCGCTGCCATTGTGACGAGCGGTATCGCTTACGGCACGGTCGTGCTCATCTTCCGCAACCGCCTTCCATTGGGAAGGTTCGCGCGCGCATGAGGCTGTTCGTTGCGCTTTCGATACCGGACAGTGTGGCGCAGAGCCTTTTGTTGATTCAGGGCGGTGTTCCCGGCGCGCATTGGCAGACGCGGGAGCAGTTGCACCTGACGCTTCGCTTCATCGGCGACGTGGATGGCCGGCAGGCCAACGATATTCACGATATGCTGTCCGCGATTTCCGCGCCGCGCTTCACGCTCGCGCTGCATGGCGCGGGCGAGTTCGGCGGCAAGAACCCGCATGCACTATGGGCCGGCGTGCGCGATGCCGCGCCGGTTAACCATCTCAACCGCAAGATCGAAACGGCGATGCAGCGCATCGGCCTTGACGCCGAAACACGCAAATTCACGCCGCATGTCACGCTGGCCCGGTTGCGGGCGAGCCCGCGCGAGCGCGTGATGGACTATGTCGCCGCTCACGCGCTCTATGCCAGCCCGGACTTCGAGGTCCGCGACTTCGCACTTTTTTCGAGCGCTTTGACGCCGAACGGGAGCGTTTATGTGCCTGAAACCGTTTATGCCCTGACTTAGGAGAACCCCTTGAAAAAACTGTCCCCGGCCGCGCGCGCCGCAGCGCTGAAAAAGCTTCCCAAATGGAAGGTTGTGAAAGACCGCGACGCCATCGCGCGGAAGTTCCAGTTCAAGGATTTCAACGAGGCATTCGGATTCATGACCCGCGTGGCCCTGCTCGCGGACAAAATGGATCACCATCCCGAATGGTTCAACGTCTACAACAAGCTCGAAGTCACGCTTTCCACACATGATGCCGGCGGTGTCACGGACAACGACATCAAGATGGCAGCGGCGATGGAGGAATGGGCTTGACGCAATTCGACAAAGCCGCGGCGCAACGCTGCTTTGACGATGAGCCGCTGGGGCCGAATTGCGACCGCGTGGCGCGCTATTGGTTATCGCTGTGGCGCGGCGGCGAACTTCCCGTGCGCGCCGATTTCCGGCCGCGCGATGTGGCCGAGCAACTTCCCAGCCTCGCCCTTTTTGAAGTGGTCCCGGAGCATAGCGTCCGCTGCCGTCTGTTCGGCTCGGTTCTTGCGCAGGGACTGGGGCAGGACGTTACGGGCAAGGATTGGCTGGCGCTGACACCAGAGGCGTCGCGGCCGCTCAGGCTCGAACGCTTTTCCACCGTGGCGCTGGGCGCAATCGGGCGCGGGTTACGCGCGGGCATGCGCGAGTCCGGCGAGGAGCAGTTTTCCGAAGAGATCATGCTGCCGTTCGGCGATGTCACGGAAGATGGAACGCGCCAGGTGCTGATCCATATCGCGTGGCGGCAGACCGCCTACAATCCCACGGTCACGAATGTCGCCCATTCGGGCGGATTGTCCGTGGAGTTTCGCCTGATACCACTCCAGGCGGCCTGATCGTCAAACGTCGAAACGATAGCCGTTGCCGTCTT
>DATCFN010000098.1:0-8491 GCA_036509475.1 Rhizomicrobium sp.
GCGTTGTCCGAGACATGGGGCGATCTGCAACGCGCCGCCGGCGCGTCGGAACGGCTGATGGAATTGCTGCATACGAAGCCGGAAATTTCGGCACCTGCCAATCCGGTGATGTTGCAATCGCCGGCGCATGGCGCGGTGACCTTTCGCGACGTGGTGTTTCATTATCCGACGCGCCCCGATGCCGCTGCGCTCAACGGGTTTTCCTTGAGCATTCAGCCGGGCGAAGCGGTGGCGTTGGTCGGGCCAAGCGGCGCGGGCAAGTCCACCGTCTTCCAGCTGCTGCTGCGTTTCTTTGCCCCGCAAGCGGGCGCCATCGCATTTGACGGCGTCGATCTGGCGGCACTCGATCCCACGGAATTGCGCAAGCACATCGCCGTGGTGGCGCAGGACAGTGTCGTTTTTTCCGGCACCATCGCCGATAACATCCGCTACGGCCGGCCCGATGCGAGCGATGCCGATGTGCATGCCGCCGCCGATGCGGCGGCAGCCTCGGAATTTATCGACCGCCTGCCGCTAGGTTATGAAACGGCCGTGGGCGAGCGTGGTGTGACTCTGTCCGGAGGTCAACGCCAGCGCATCGCCATCGCGCGCGCGATCCTGCGCGACGCGCCGCTGCTTTTGCTGGACGAAGCGACCAGCGCGCTGGATTCCGAAAACGAACGTCTGGTGCAGATCGGCCTCAACAACTTGATGGCCGGACGCACCACCATTGTGATCGCGCATCGCCTCGCCACGATCCAGCGCCTCAAGCGCATCATCGTCATGGATCAGGGCCGCATTGTGGGCGAGGGCAGCCACGCCGAACTCGTTGCCCGCGGTGGCCTTTATCAGCGGCTCGCCGAATTGCAATTCACCAGCGGTATGGCGCTGGCAGGGTAAATAAAAAAGGCGCCACAACGGGCGCCCTTTTCAATTCGATGCTGGCGAAACTTACGCCGCGACTTCCTTTTCGCCTTCCGGATCGCGCAGCACATAGCCGCGGCCCCAGACGGTTTCGATATAGTTGTCGCCCTGCGTCGCTGCCGCCAATTTCTTGCGCAGCTTGCAGATGAAGACGTCGATGATCTTGAGTTCCGGCTCGTCCATCCCGCCATAGAGATGGTTGAGGAACATTTCCTTCGTGAGCGTCGTGCCTTTGCGCAGCGAAAGAAGTTCCAGCATCTGATATTCTTTGCCGGTGAGATGCACGCGCTGCGTGTCGACTTCGACGGTCTTGGCGTCGAGATTCACGGTCAGCTTGCCGGTCGTGATGACCGACTGCGAATGACCCTTGGAGCGGCGGACCACGGCGGAAATGCGCGCGATCAATTCGTCCTTGTGGAACGGCTTGGTCATATAGTCGTCGGCGCCGAAGCCGAGTGCCTTGACCTTCGCTTCCACGATGGCATTGCCTGAAAGAATAAGAACCGGCGTTTGCACCTTGGCGAGACGAAGTGTCTTCAACACTTCGAAACCGCTCATGTCGGGAAGCTGCAAGTCGAGCACGATAATGTCGTAGTCATACAGCTTACCGAGGTCGATGCCCTCTTCGCCGAGGTCTGTCGTATAGACGTTGAAGCCTTCGCTTCTCAGCATCAATTCGATGCTGCGCGCCATGGCGCTGTCGTCTTCGATCAAAAGAACACGCATCTGTCTAACCCCTCTTCGGCAAGCACACCCCTGCCGTGGTTAACGAATGGCAAGACGGTAAGCGGAAATGGTTAACAACCGCTTTCACCCGCTGCCATAATTTAGAACTCACGAACGCCAGCCTAACCAATCGTCACCAAAAGGGGCCTAACCCCCTTGATTCGATTTGTTAAGTTTACCGCGACTTAAATCCTTCCGTTCAAGATGGCAACGACGGACCCCGCGACCGGTGGTCCAAAAGGACAGGCATGCGCGCGCTTTTGAAGGAAATAGAGGCTGTTCCGATGCTCCGCCGCTTTGGCCGGGTGTCGCGGATCGAGGGCCTTTTGGTCGAAGTCACGGGCGCCGCCGGAGCCATTAGCCTGGGCGGGCAGGTGCGGCTAACCGCTTCAAAAGGCAAGCAGATTCCTTGCGAGGTCGTGGGCTTCCGCGATGGCCGGGCACTGGTCATGCCGCTGGGCGTACTGGACGGCGTGACCCTGGGCGCGCGGGCAGACTTCTATGACCAACCCGCGATGATCTTCCCCTCTAAACAGTGGCTCGGCCGCGTGATCGATGCCTTCGGCAGGCCGGCGGACGGCAAAGGTCCGCTGCCTTTGGGCGCCATCGGCTATCCGTTGCGCGCTTCGGCGCCCTCCGCGCATACGCGCGCCCGTCTCGGTGGCAAGCTGGACCTGGGCGTTCGCGCGCTGAACGTATTTACCACCTGCGCGCGCGGACAGCGCATGGGCATCTTCTCCGGCAGCGGCGTCGGCAAATCCACCCTGCTGGCCATGCTCGCGCGCAACACCGATGCGGACGCCATTGTCATCGGCCTCGTCGGCGAACGCGGCCGCGAACTGAAAGAATTTATCGAAGACGATCTTGGCGAAGAAGGTTTGAAGCGCAGCGTCGTCGTCGCGGCAACGTCGGATGAGCCTGCGCTGGTGCGCCGCCAGTCGGCATTCATGGCCATGGCCATTGCGGAACAACTTCGGGACCAAGGCTTGCATGTGCTGCTGCTGATGGACTCGGTGACCCGTTTCGCTATGGCACAACGTGAAGTCGGACTTTCGGCGGGCGAACCGCCGGCCAGCAAAGGCTACACCCCCACGGTGTTCTCCGAACTGCCGCGTTTGCTGGAACGCGCGGGTCCGGGACCGATGGGGAGCAAAGGTTCAATCACCGGGCTGTTTACCGTTCTGGTCGAAGGCGACGATCACAACGAGCCGATCGCAGATGCCGTGCGCGGCATCTTGGACGGTCACATCGTGCTGGAACGTGCCATTGCGGAACGCGGGCGTTTTCCCGCGATCAATATTCTCAAATCGGTTTCGCGTGTCATGCCGGGCTGCAACACGGCGGAAGAACAACAGATCGTCATGCGCGCCCGCACGCCGCTGGCGACGTATGAAGACATGGCGGAACTCATCCGGCTTGGCGCTTACAAAGCGGGAACCAATCCGGAGGTCGATGCGTCCATTAAGCTTCAGCCCGCGCTCGAAGCCTTCCTGTCCCAGAAGAAGGACGAGTGCACAAATTTGGCGGACAGTTATGTCGCGCTCGACGAAATTGTCGGCGCGAAATCGGGGAAAGGTAACTGACGATGAAACGCGGCGATACATTGATGCGCCTCAAGCGCTTTCGGGTCGACGACATGAAGCGCCGCATGGCGACGCTGGACGGCATGAAGGCCGATCTGGAGCGCAAGCTGTCCGATCTTGAAGAAAGCGTGGCGCGCGAAAAGCAGCGTGCGAACGATTCCGACATCGGCCGCCTGGCGTTTCCGTCCTTCCTGCGATCCATCGACACGCGTCGCGAGAATTTGCGCGCAACCCTGAAGGAAATCGAACGCGAAGTCGTGCAGTGCCAGGCCGAACTCACCGCCGCGTTCCAGGATCTGAAAAGCCTGGAACTGGCGACGGAGCAACAGGCCAAGCGCATCGCCGAAGTTGAAACCCGCCGGTCCCAGTCGCGCATCGACGAAATGGCCATCGTGCGCCACCTGCGCAAGCACGCGCTCCGGCAGGCGTAAGAGAAGCCGCGTTCCCCCTAAAGGGGAGGGTTCGGCTATTCGCTATTCGTCTTTCCTCCGCTAGAATCGCGCTGCTGTTTCGCGGGGCGCGGGCCAATGTCTTTTTCCGAACTGATTTCCCCATTGGTGGGCCGCATCGTGCTCGCCGGGTTTTTCCTCAGCGCCGCGCTGCGCTATGCGGGGCAATGGCAGGCGACGATCCTGCTGATGGGCCTTAAGGGCGTGCCGGCGCCCACCCTGCTTTTGGCCATTGGCATCGTCGTGATGCTGGTCGGCGGGCTTTCCGTGGTGCTGGGGTTTCACGCGCGCTATGGCGCGCTGCTGCTGTTCGCGTTCACGCTCATCGCATCGGTTTTGATGCATGACTACTGGCGGATCGGAGATGCGGTCACGCGCGCGGCCGACTATGAAATTTTTTCGCGCAATATCGCGATTGCCGGCGCGCTGCTTATCATGGTCGGCATGGGCGCGGGGCCGTTTTCGCTCGACAATCGGCTGAACGCGCCGAAAAAGAAGAAGTAGCTACCAGCCTCCGCCACCACCACCACCGCCACCGCCGCCGGAAAAGCCGCCGCCACCACCGCCCGAACTCGATCCCGGCGCAGTTGCCGCCGACGCGGCGGATGCCGCAAGTGACGCGCCCAGCGATGTGGCAAAGCCGGTGCCGAAATTGTTGAAAGAGCCGCCCGAATACCAGAGCGGCGTGTAGTAGCCGCCCGATGTGTGCGGCACCGTTCCAGCGGCGGCCGCTTCGGCCTCGAACTTCTTGCTCCACTCGTTTTCGCAATCGAGCGCGATGGCATAGGGCAGGAATTTCTCGAACACTGCCGGCGTCACCTGCGGCGGGTTCAATGCTTCAAGGCGATCCTTCTCCGCGGTGTTGAGATAGAGCCGGAAGCCTTCGGTTTGCGTGAGGATCTGCGCGCCTAGCAGAGTTGGTGCCTTCAGCAGATGATAAAAGACGTATGTCGCGACACCGCCGATGGCGAGCGCGATGAGGACGACCGGCGATATCATGCCCATGAAGGCCACCACGCTCAGGCCGGACCCAATAAAAAAGACGCCGATAAATGCCGTGGTGATGAGTGCCTGAAACAGATGTGCGGCAAGCGAGCCCGCGCCGGAAAAGACCAGCGCCCAGCTGTCGTAAACGCGATGGCCGACGACGGCGATGAGAATAGCCGCGACCATGAATGGCACCAGCAACGCGCCGGCGCCGCCCGATGCATCGGAGAGAAGCGCCGCGGCAACAGCCGTCACCACCAGGATGGCCGCGCCGCCGATGAACCAATGCAGGTTGGTGACGAAATAGTCTTTCTCATATTCATTCGACAAGGACGATCGGAGCGCCGAAATAGCGCTTGCGACGTCGTCGTGATTTTCCTGCTTCAGGACCAGCGTGTTGCCCGACGTGAACAGCCGCTCGCCCATCGCGCGCTCGCCGGTCGAAAGCCCGGCATCCAACGCGTCTTTTCCAGTGCGGGTCAGCGTGTAGTCGTCGTCTTGGGTGATTTTCAGATAACCCTTCACCGCCATGTCCACGAGCGACGCGGCGAAGGCCTTGCGGTCGTATTTCATGTGCCAGACATAACGCAGCGCCGCGGGCGAAAAATCCCTCGGCGGCGCGAACAGCGGAATGACGGTGCCGCGCCGGGGATCGCGGCCGAATTCGTACCAGGTCACGCCGAAATAGATCAGCAAAATGAGCACGCCCAGGATCGCGACAATCGGGCCGGCGTTGTCGCGAATGAAGTCGGCGCGCTTTTCGGCATCGGTCGGCGGCAACACGGCGCCCTTGCTGAAATCGACCGCGACGGTCAGCCCTTCATTCTCGCCCAGTGGCTGGGTTGTCTCGACGCTGATTGTGTTGTCGGTCAGATAGGTCGCGCGCGCGCTGGTATCGCGCGATCCCGTGGCTCCGGTGTAATAAGCGCGCTGTACGATATGGGCGTTCGCCGGCAGATGGATCGTCGCGGCCGCGTGATCAATGGGGAATATCCAGAAATTGCCGGTGACGTTCCAATAAAGCTCGTCGAAATCCTTGAAGAAGCCGACCTGCCTGTCCGTCTGATAGGTCAGCGTGAAGACGTGGCTGCCGGGCTCGATATCGGTGTCCTTGTCACCGATCTTTACGCGCTCGCCGGCGTCGATGCCTTCGACGTCATATGCCTCGCTGTGGCCATCCAGCTGAACCTGCATCACGTCGAAGCGCGTGCGCATGCTGCGGCCATATTTGTCGGTGTAGGTGGTGGGAAAATCACGATAGATGCCGTGGACGATCCGCTCGCCTTCGGATGTGACCGTAATGGTTTCGGTGACGGTCAGCGCGCCGTTGCGTGCGACGGTGACATCGCTCTTGTAGTCGTTGATGCGTTCGTCGGCCTGCGCAGGCGCGGAAACGGCGATGCAGGCGAGCGCGGCCGCGAGAATTGCCGCAAAGCGTTTCATCCGGCGAAGGAGACCTTGGGAACGTCGCGATCCGCGGCGTTGTCGATCTGGAAGAATGGCGCGGGCGTGAAGCCGCCGATATTCGCCACAAGGTTGGACGGGAACTGGCCGATGCGCGTGTTGTAGTCGCGCACGGCGCCGTTGTAGTAGCGCCGCGCCATCTGAATCTGGTCTTCGATGTCGCCCAGATCGTGCTGCAACGACTGAAAGTTGGCGCTGGCCTTGAGGTCGGGATAGGCCTCGGCGACTGCCATCACCTTGCCGATAGCCGCGGTGATCGCCGCTTCGGTCTGCGCGCGCTGGGCGATGTCCTGCGATCCGGTTTGCGAGCGCAGCTTGGTCAACTCATCGAAGGTGCCGCGTTCATGCGCAGCATAGCCCTGCACGGTCGCGACCAGATTGGGGATGAGGTCGGCGCGGCGCTTAAGCTGGACATCGATCCCGCTCCAGCCTTCGGCCACGACATTTTTCTGCCGCACAAGGCCATTGAAGATGGAAACCGCCCAAAGGACGGCGACGACGACGACGGCAAGCGCGATCAGGCTCATGCACGGAACCTAATGGCTCCGTGCTGGGCCGTCTAGCGCTAACCGGGTTCGGCTGTGACCGTTCGACGGCCGATCAGCCAAAGACCGCGTTGCGGATGGTCGAAACGACACCGATCACCACGGCAAAGATGATGACATAGGCGAGCAGCATCAATGCCTGCATGGTCGCGAAGGCGTGCCAGTCCGCCGTCAGCAGCGCGCTGGCATCGGCATGTTGCAGCAGCACCGCGCGCAGGAACATCAGAACCGCAAAGCCGATAAGGGCCGCGAGCGATGTTGTCAGCACGCCACTCAATTCCATCGTCATGAAGCCGGCACCGATCGCCGCCAAGGCCATGAGGCCCAGCGTGAACAGATCAGCCGAATGAACGATATGCAGAATTGTATTCCAGACATCCATCAACACAAACATGACACCCCCATAAACTTCCCAAACTGTGGATGTAGCGCAGGACGCATTATAGGCGCTCCCCGCCGACCCTTGTGCCAGGATGATACACGAAAAGCGGTTGAGCGAAACGATGGGCAGCGCAACCGCTGCGCGATTGTGCGTCTGCGAAAGCGCCGAGAAGTTAGGTTAACGCAGACCGGCGCGCAGCACAGGCGCCGGGTTGGGGCGTCGCCGATCGTGCAATTGACGGGCGGCAGCTTCGATGGCGCAGGACGCGGGCGCTTGCGGATACAGCGTCAACAGATGGCATTGACGCCGAACGGCATCGACAGCTTTGGCATCGCGCGGAATGCCGCCGAGATAGTCCGGCTCGGATTTCAAAAAGGTGCGCGACGTTGCCGCCAGCGCATCGAACGTGCGGCGCGCTTCGGCATCGTTGGTGGCCATGTTGACCAGAACCAGCGGGATGGCATTGCTGGCGTTGCGTAACATGAGTTTCGAGAAGGCATAGGCATCGGTCAGCGCCGCGGGATCCGGTGTCATAACTAGCAGGGTTTCGTCGGCGGCGCTGGCGAACATCATGGTTGTGTCGTCCACGCCCGCGCCCAGATCCAATACGATCCGGTCGTAGTTCTGCGTGGCGCGCAATGTGATGAGCAACCGGCGCGCATCTTCCGCGGTGGCGTTTGCCAATGTGCCCGAACCGGCCGGTGCGGACAGCAGATCGAAACCGCCGCGCGTGGCGATGCCGCCCAGAACCGGCACGACCGCATCGGCAATGGCGCAATCGCCGGACAAAACGCTCGGCAGATTGCCGCCATCGTCCAGTCCCAGATGCACGGCCGCGTTGGAAAGGCCGAGATCGACATCGCACAGCAGGATGCGTTCGCCGGCATGGGCAAGAGCATGGGCGAGGCTGACGGCGATCAGCGTTTTGCCGGTGCCGCCTTTGCCAGATCCGATCGCGGTGAGGTGCGGTGCGTTGGTCATTGCGTGCTTCCCTCGTCGGCATTGCAGGTCGCGGCATCGATCAGCATGCGGGCCAGCGCCAGTGGCGTCAGCGTTTCAAGGCCGGCCGCCACGAAGGGCGAGCGGGTGATATGCGCCAGAGCGAGGCCCGAACAGGCTGCGGCGGCGAGCGCGCCGAAACGGCGCGGCAGGTCGAGACCGGTGACAATAAGGCGTTGCGCGCCGAGAAAATTGAGCGCTGCCACGATCTCCGCTGTTTCTTCCGCATCGCCAGACGCCGACACCACGCCGAGCGCTTCGACGCCGCCGATCATGGCCAGAGCCTGAAAAGCGGTGCGTGCGTTGCCGTTGCGCGGATCGAAGCCGGCAGTGTCGATGATGGCAAGCGTGTTGTCTTTCGTGGCCGCCGCGATTTCTTTTGTCAGGGCCTCCGCCGTTTCGGCAACGACGACCGGCACGCGCAGATGCGTGCCGAAAGCGTCAAGGCGCGCG
>DATCFN010000099.1:0-2636 GCA_036509475.1 Rhizomicrobium sp.
AAAACCGCTTCGGCGCGACGGATGAGATCGGCGTGTTCGAGATGACCGGCAAAGGTCTCGCAGAAGTCGCCAATCCCTCTGCGCTGTTTCTGGGCGACCGCGCCAACGCCGCGCCCGGCACGGCGGTGTTCGCGGGCCTCGAAGGCACACGGCCCCTGCTGGTCGAAATCCAGGCGCTCGTCGCGGCGCCATCTTACGGCACGCCGCGCCGTGCGGTGGTCGGCTGGGATTCGGCGCGCCTTGCCATGGTGCTGGCGGTATTGGACTCGCGCGGCGGCCTTGGCATGACCGGACACGATGTCTATCTGAACGTCGCGGGCGGCCTCAAAGTAAGCGAACCGGCGGCGGATTTGGCCACGGCGGCGGCGCTGATCTCATCTTTCACCGGACGCGCGCTGCCGCATGACTGTGCCTATTTCGGTGAAATCAGCCTGTCGGGCAGCGTTCGGCCGGCGCCACAGGCGGAACTCCGCCTGAAAGAGGCGGCAAAGCTGGGGTTCACGCGGGCCGTCGTGCCCGTCGGGACCAAAGCGGAGGGTGTGGGATTGGAGTTACGCCATATTGAAGATGTTGCCGATCTGGCCGCTTTCGCCGGCGCGGCCCGCGCAACGCCCAAGCCTGTCGTGGTAAAATAGAATCAATGGCAGCGTTCAGTTTCCACTGGGTCGATCTTCTGGTGATCGCCATCGTCGGGGCATCGGCGGTGTACGCAACCTATCGCGGTTTCGTCGCCGAGACGTTGTCGATCCTCGCCTGGGCTGCCGCGGCCTTCGCCACGCTTTACTTCGCGCCGTCTGCCGCGCCCTTGCTGAGCGGAATGATGTCGCCGGTGGCCGCCGAGCTTGCCGCCTATATCGGCGTGTTTCTCATCGTGCTGATACCGCTTTCGTTCATGAGCTATCGCGTCGCGGAGGGTGTTCAGCGTTCGGCGGTGGGTACGCTGGACCGGTCCATGGGGGCGGTGTTCGGAATCATTCGCGGCCTGATCCTGATCGCGATGGCTTACCTGCTGTTCACCCTGATCGTGCCGGTGAAGAGCCAGCCCGAATGGATTGCGCGGGCATGGACGTTGCCCGTGGTGCAGGACACCAGCGACGTCCTTCTATCCCTTGTCCCCGACAGGGATTCACGGATGTTCACCAACAACGAAACCTCGCATGCCTCGGAATCGCGCGTGGCAGAGCCCGCACCGTCGGATTTGCCGCGGCCACGACCCAGACCAGGCACGCATGAAGCGGCCAAAAGCCACGGCAGCAATGCAAAAAAGAGCTATGGCGTGAAGGATCGCAAGGCGTTAGACAGGCTCATCCAAGCGACAGGGAACGGGGATTGAGAGACGCCATGACTGGCATGAACTCGCGACCCTTTGACGAAGACACGCTGCATGAAGAATGCGGTGTGTTCGGCATTTTCGGCCATGATGGTGCAGGCGCGCTGACGGCGCTGGGGCTGCATGCACTTCAGCATCGCGGCCAGGAAGCGGCCGGAATCGTCACCTATGACGGCATGCAATTCGTGGCCGAGCGTCACGCCGGTCTTGTCGGCGATGTGTTCGGCGCCAAGAGCCCGCACATTGAGAAACTGAAAGGCAACAACGCCGTCGGCCATGTGCGCTACTCCACCACGGGCGGTTCCATCGTGCGCAATATCCAGCCGATGTTCGCTGATCTGGCGGGCGGCGGCATTGCGCTGGCCCATAACGGCAATCTGACCAATGCACGGTTGCTGCGTTCGGAACTGGTGCGCAATGGCGCGATCTTCCAGTCGACTTCGGACACCGAAACGATCATCCACCTCGTCGCGCGCAGTTCCTTCGGTCCCATCGTGGACCGGCTGATCGATGCGCTGAAGCATGTTGAAGGCGCGTACTCCCTCGTTGCGCTGACGTCGAAAAAGGTTATCGGCGTGCGCGATCCGTGGGGTGTGCGGCCGCTGGTTCTGGGCGAGTTGAACGGCGCCTATATCGTGACGTCGGAAACCTGCGCCCTCGACATCATCGGCGCGCGTTTCGTGCGCGATGTAAAGCCCGGCGAGATGATCGTGATCGACAAGGATGGGATCAAGTCCTACTTCCCGTTTCCCGCGCAGCAGAAACGGTTCTGTATTTTCGAATACATTTATTTCGCGCGGCCGGATTCGATGGTCGAAGGCCGCAACGTCTATGACGCACGTAAGAAGATCGGCTCCGAACTCGCCAAAGAGTCGCCCGCAATCGCGGACATGGTCATCCCCGTGCCGGATTCCGGCGTGCCTGCGGCACTGGGGTTCGCCGCAGAATCGGGCCTGCCATTCGAACTCGGCATCATCCGCAATCATTATGTCGGGCGCACATTTATCGAACCGACCGACTCCGTGCGGCATCTGGGCGTGCGGCTGAAGCACAACGCGAACCGCGCCAAACTCGCCGGCCAGCGCGTCGTGCTGGTTGACGATTCCATCGTACGCGGCACGACTTCGAAGAAGATCGTGCAGATGGTGCGCGATGCCGGCGCCACCGAAGTCCATTTCCGCATCGCAAGCCCGCCGACGACAAGTTCTTGTTTCTACGGCGTGGATACGCCGAACAAGGAAGATCTGCTCGCGCATCGCATGAACGTGGAAGAGATGCGCCAATACATCAACGCGGACAGCCTGGC
>DATCFN010000100.1:0-2541 GCA_036509475.1 Rhizomicrobium sp.
GGCGAGGAGCCGCAAATTGGACGCAAGCCGAATCACAGCCTCTCCGTCCGACCAATCGGCCGCGGCGAAGGTATTGCCTGTCGCAAGGAGAAGCGACGTGTCGTCCGCGGCGATGCCGCCAGGCGCCCAGACACCCCCGCCCAGCGCCCGCGCCGCCCAGCGCGTCACCTTGCGCGGGCTGGAGAGCGAAATGCCGACCACCGTGCCGTGATAGGAGCCACAATCGAAGAAGCCGCCGTAGGGCACGTAAACCGTCCCGGCGAGGATCAGAAGGGCACCGCGCTGATTGAGCAGATGCGCAGCGAAAGCCGGCTCCTGGCCGGCGAGCGCCTGTTCCACATCGACGGGCCATCCAGCGCGGACGGCGCCATCCGTCAAAGCCAGCGCAAAGACGAGATGGCGCATGCCGCCGTCGCGCGACACGGCGGCATCCAGATAGACGGTCGCGCTGCGCGGATCGATGACCGGAGTGCCGGTTATCCCGAGCGGGAAAATATCCCCGCACGGCAGCGCCGCATGTGCGACAGGCGGCCCGAGCTCGCGCTTCCAAACCGTGCGGCCGCTGCTGGCGTCGAGCGCATAAACGATGTTCTCCTCGGTCGCGACGATAAGGAGCGCTTGCCGCGATCCCGGTGCTTTCCAGTAAAGCGGCTGCGCATGCACGTGGCCGGTGAACTGCGCATGAAAAGCCGGATCCAGATGCAGCGCCCGCGCGCGCGTCCACGTCAATCCGGGCACGGTGAACAGGCCGCTTCGGCGGGCGTCACCATGATACGTCGTGATTGCCGTGGCGCGCGAAGTCGGAAATGGATGCGGTCGCGGTTCGACTCGCGCGATCACCGTTACGGCGATCAAGGCAAGAGCAGCAAGCAGGATCAAACCGACACGTCGCATATGGCACCGTTGGAAAACTAAGTGTCGCCGGAGGGAGCCCGCCGCCATCTTCAAGATGCCCTAGGTGTTTGGTCCCAAGGATTGCTGGAGCGAGTTTAGCTTGAATCGTTTTGCATCATCTGTCCAGAGTTTGCAGATGCATTCGTAAGGCGTGAGACCTTTCAACGTTTTGAGCCGCCGTCCATAATTGTAAGCATTGATGAAGTCGGGAGGTGATTTTCGAGCTGACCGTGGCTGTCGCAATAATAGCGTTTGACGGTCGCTTCCTTAATGGTTCGATTCATGTGTTCAACCTGACCATTCGTCCAGGGATGTTTGATTTTGGTCAGCCGATGATTGATGCGGTTCTCGCGGCAGCGCATGCCGAACATATGCGTTATGTATCTTGCCGTCGGGCCACCCGCGTAGCGGCGCGGGAAAGTAAACTGGATACCCTTGTCGGTGAGAATCCCAGCGATCGAGTTCGCATACAGGATACAGCGTCATCTTGCCGATCTTGATGTACGACGTCCCGATCCGCAGCGCCCGCCAGTTGCCAGCGTGCTTGCACTGATGTGGCCACGGTATCGTTCTATTATTGCGCGAGCCGCGGCCAATATTCTTTGATTTGTTCTTCGGGGATCGCTTCACCGAGTACGCGCTGTGGGCCGAGCGGATGCTTCTTCCGATCGATGCCCTATCGGTGCTATCGAGGAAGGAAGCAAATATCATCATATAGTCCCAGATTACGACATGAAGCCCGGCGGCTCAGTCTTTCATCTTGGCTGCGGAATCACATGCATCTCGATGCCCGCTTCCTTTTGGAGATAGCCGATCACGCCAAACAAATTGCGCGCTTGCGGATTTCCGCGCGGGCTGAACATGCGGATCAGGCTCTTGGGCGGCGTGTCAGTTGCTTCGCCAAGCTTTTCGAATCCAACAGTTGCCTTAATGTAATCGCGCAAAATCGCCTTGCCGGTTTCAATATCGCCGGTCAGCATCGTATCGATTCCCTCGCGCAGAAGCGCTTCACCAAATGCCGGTTCCCCAGCGACCCGCCGCTGCACCAGTTCCTTGAAGCTCTTCGTTAATGCCATCTACGCCTCCATCATTTCGGGCGCGGACGCCGCCGCTTGTAATCCGCCCAAAGCATCTTCGCTGTGTCGATATCGCGCTGCTGCCCTTTCTTGATTCCTCCTGTCAACAGGATCACCAGCACATCACCATCTCTTCCGAAATAGACGCGATAGCCGGACCCCCAATTGATCTTGAATTCGAGAACGCCCTCGCCGACTGCTTTCGCGTTCGAAAAATTTGCCCGTTCGAGCCGGACCAGCGCGACGGATACTTTCGCCGCCTCCAGCGTGTCCAGGCCGGAGAACCATTCTTCGAACGGACTTTTGTCGACTCCGGTCAGGTAGTAGCGCAGTTTGATCATGGATAAAGGTAACATATGCGTTACTAATTTTTTAAGGCCTTCGGCGGCGCTGCAACAGGCTGTCGAGGGCGATTGTGCGCCCGGTCGCCGACCCCATCCTTCGTAAGCAGCTTCGCTGCTGTAGAAGATCCTTGCTCGATCGGATCGTCGGGCTTAAGACCAGAGTGGGAGGATGAAGATGTCTTGACCCTGATGATCAGTTTGAACCGCGGTTCAACGGTCCGACTGTC
>DATCFN010000101.1:0-2972 GCA_036509475.1 Rhizomicrobium sp.
ATTCGTAGTCGAGCGCTTTGGCAAAGCTGCGCGCATGGCGGTTCAGATGCGCGACCAGTTCCGCGAAGACACTGGCCCGGGTGGGCAGATCGTCCAGCGACGCATAGGACGTGTAACCCTTGTAACCATGTTCCTTCGCCCAGCGCCGGCCGGCTTTGTCTTCGTCCGCGATCGACAGGCAGGTGCTTGCCAGCGCGGCGTTGAGCGACGCCACGCGCGGCAACTCGGCGCGATAAAGCTTGGTCACGAACAATGACTGGATATTGCGGGAATCGGCCATGGCGTCTCGATTCTATGCGCTTTGCATCTGGCGGTCATGCGCCGCGTCGCGCTCGCTCGACAAGGCCCACCCCATCTCCTAAGACCCTTCATTCCGCTATTTTTGATCGAGTTTTCCCGTGAGCCAGCCCCAGACTTCGACGGCCGCGCAGACCACGACCTTCTCCGTGCTGTTCGCGATCAGCTTCTGCCATCTGCTCAACGACATGATGCAGTCGCTTATTCCGGCGATCTATCCATCGCTCAAGGAGATGTTCTCGCTGTCCTTCGCGCAGGTCGGGCTGATCACTTTCGTCTTTCAATGCACGGCGTCGTTACTGCAGCCAGTTGTGGGGCTCGTCTCGGACAAGCGCCCGATGCCGTTCTCGCTGCCCGTCGGCGCGGGCTTCACGATGATCGGCCTGGTGGGCCTCGGTATGGCGCAGAGTTATGCGATGGTATTGCTCGCCGCGGCCGTGGTCGGGATCGGCTCCTCGGTGTTTCACCCGGACTCCTCGCGTGTCGCGCGCATGGCGTCGGGCGGACGGCACGGCCTGGCGCAATCGCTGTTCCAGGTGGGCGGCAATACCGGCTCGGCGCTCGGTCCCGTCCTGGCGGCCTATGTCGTGCTGACCTATGGGCACCGCTCCATCGCGTGGTGCGCGCTGTTCGCGGTGATCTCAGTGGTGGTGCTGTGGAATGTCGGCCGCTGGTACAAGCACCACGGTCTTGCGCGCATGTCCTCGCGTAGGAGCGTTGTGGCGGATACCGGCCTTACGCGCCGCCAGGTCGCCTTCTCCGTCACCATTCTGCTGATGTTGATCTTCTCGAAATATTTTTATCTCACCAGCATCACCAGCTACTACACCTTCTACCTGATCCACCATTTCCATGTTTCGGTGCAGAACGCACAGCTGCATCTGTTTCTGTTTTTGGCGGCGGTGGCGGCCGGCACGTTTGTCGGCGGCCCCGTCGGCGACAAGGTTGGCCGAAAATTGGTCATCTGGGTTTCCATTCTCGGCATTCTGCCGTTCACGCTGATCCTGCCTTATGCGGACCTGTTCTGGACAAGCGTGCTATCGGTCGTCATCGGCATGATTCTGGCGTCGGCGTTTTCCGCCATCGTCGTATTCGGGCAGGAACTGATGCCCGGCCGCATCGGCATGGTGTCAGGCATGTTCTACGGCTTCTCCTTCGGCATGGGCGGTATCGGCGCCGCGCTGATCGGATTGCTGGCCGATCACAAAGGGATCGAATTCACCTATTGGGTGTGTTCGTTCCTGCCGGCCATCGGCTTGCTGACCGCGTTCCTGCCGGACATCGAAAAGGGCGGCAAGACGATCGCCGCCTCGCCGCCCATCGATGAGAATTCGCTGACCTGAGCGTTACGTCGAGAAGGCCGCCGACAACACCAGCAGAATACCGGCTGTGGAAGCGATCCAGAGGATGGTGCGCAGGAGCGGTACGCCCGCTGCGTAAAGCGGCAGATAGATGACCCGCATCCAGAAATAGAGCTGTGCGCCCCATTCGGTGCGCGCATTGTGGCGGTCGAGATAGGTGATCAGAAAAACCGCCACGATAAAAATCGGAAACGTCTCGCGGAAATTGCGGAAGGCGCGGTCAAGACGCCCGGCCAGTTTGCCGGTCAGCGGCGGCGTGTTGTCCCGCGCGCCGGTGTTCCACGCCGCGCCACGTTCCTGCGTCACGAAATGCGCCGCGGCGAACAGATGCACAAAGCCCAGCACGGCGGCCAGCGCGAGCATGGTCATCTCCACGCTCATGCCGCCAAGATGCAGTCCCGCCAGCGGCAGGCCGTTCAGTATGTTCAGGAACCCCGTCATGTTTTCCCCCCACCCGTTGATCCCTTCAGTCTAGCCGGAAAAACGCCGGATTTGTCACACCGTGACACATCACGTCACAGCAGCGCGGCGTGAAGCCGTGCTAAAGTGATGACAGGAGACGTCATGAATATCACCGAGAAAGCCGTCCGCATCTATTCCAGCCGCGAAGATTGGGTGGATGGCGTAATTCACGTCACGGGCATGTTGTTTGCGATCAATGCGTCGGCATGGCTGCTCTGGCATGTCACCGGCGCCCCCGCCGCGGTCAGTGTGACGGTGTATTGTATCGGCCTGCTGGCGATGATTTTCGCCTCCGCGATTTACAATATGGTGCCGGAGACGGCACGGCCAAAACAGATTTTGCGCCGCATCGATCATGCCGCCATCTTCATCATGATCGCCGCGACCTATACGCCTTTCGCGGCGATGCGGTTGAGCGCGCCTTTCGGAACCGAAATTCTTGTCGCCATCTGGATCTGCGCCAGCATCGGCATTGCGCTGAAAGTCCTGTTCCCGCGCCGCTTCGAGACAGCCGCTATAGCGCTCTATTTGGGCATGGGCTGGATGGTGATCGGCGTGTTGAAACCATTGTCGGCATCCGTTGCTACACTGGATTTCTGGTTGTTGATTGGCGGCGGCCTCGTTTATTCCGCCGGTGTCGCGTTCTACGTGATCGAGCGCATCCCGTTTCATAAAGCCATCTGGCACGCTTTCGTGCTGGTCGCGGTCGTCATGCACTTCTCCGCTATCGCACTGGAATTCGCGGCTTGAACGACGCCGTCATTTTCGATTGTGATGGCGTTTTGGTGGACAGCGAAGTGCTGGCGCTGGAAGTGGAACTCGCCGCTGCTGCCGAAGTCGGCATGCAATACG
>DATCFN010000102.1:0-2341 GCA_036509475.1 Rhizomicrobium sp.
CATCGCTCACAAATTGTCGACCCTCCCTCAAGGGGAGGGTTAGATGAACTTGGCCCTCGCCTTCACCAATCCGCCGCATGCGCTGCTGGTTGAGCCAGTCGTGCTGCATGCCCTGGAGGAAGATCTCGGCCGCGCCGGCGATATCACCAGCAACCTCATCATTCCCGCGACGAAGAAAGCAAAGGTCAAACTCGTCGCGCGCCAGACGGGCACTATCGCGGGATTGATCGCGGCCGAGTTCGCATTCGTCGCCATCGATCCCACGTTGAAATTCACCGTGAAGCTGCCCGATGGCTCGCGGGCCAAAGCTGGCGCCCTCGTCGCCACTATTGAAGGCTCCGCGAGGGGGATTCTCACCGCCGAACGTGTGGCGCTGAATTTCACCGGCCATCTCTCCGGTATCGCCACGGCCACGCGCGCGCTGGTCGATGCCTTCAAAGGCACCAAGGCGCGCATCGTCTGCACCCGCAAGACGACGCCGGGGTTGCGCGTGTTGGAGAAATACGCCGTGCGTTGCGGCGGCGGTTTCAATCACCGCTTCGGCCTGGATGACGCCGTGCTCATCAAGGACAACCACATCGCCGCCGCCGGTTCGATCACCAAAGCGGTGAAGGCCGCGCGCGCGGGCACGGCGCACATGGTCAAGATCGAAGTCGAAGTCGATACGCTCAAGCAGCTCGAAGAAGCGCTGAAGATCGGCGTCGACACCATCCTGCTCGACAACATGCCGCCCCACACGCTGCGCAAGGCCGTGGACATGGCCAAAGGCCGCGCGGTGCTGGAGGCCAGCGGCAACATCACGCTCGCCACTGTGCGCGCCGTGGCGGAAACCGGCGTGGACTACATCTCTTCCGGCGCCATCACCCACAGCGCCCCCAATCTGGACGTTGCTCTCGACTTCTGAGCCGCTAGAGTGCCGCCCAACGATATTTCAATCAGGGTGGGACATGGACTTACATCTCAAAGGCAAGAACGCTGTTGTATTGGGCGGCACGCGCGGTATCGGGCGGGCGATCGCCGAAACGCTGACGGCGGAAGGCGCGAATGTCGCCATCTGCGCGCGCAACGCGGATCAGGTGAAGGACGCGGTCGGCGCGCTCAAGGCCAAAGGCACGAAAGTCACGGGCGGATCCGTGGACATCATGGACGGTGCGGCGCTGAAAGACTGGATCGCGAAAGCGGCGGGTGAACTCGGCGGCATCGACATCCTCATCTCCAACGCGGGCGCGATGGCGCAGGGCGCGGACCCGGCGTCGTGGGAAAGCAATTTCAAACTGGACGTGCTGGGTGCGGTGAACGCTTTCGACGCGGCCTATCCGTTCCTGGAAAAGTCCGCGGCGACGAACAAGGATGCAGCCTTCGTCATCATCGCATCCGTATCGGCGGCGGAAAGCGACAACGCGTCGTCCTATGGCCCGATCAAAGCGGCGCTGATCCACTATGCCAAGGGCCTAGCCCGCCAGCATGCCAAACGCGGCATCCGCACCAACGTCGTGTCGCCCGGCATGGTCTATTTCGAAGGCGGCGTGTGGGCCATGGTCGAGAAGAACATGCCCGACTATTTCAAGACCGCGATGGCGCGCAATCCGACAGGCCGCGCGGCAACGCCGCAAGACATCGCGAACGCCACCGTGTTTCTCGCCAGCCCCGCCTCTTCCTACACGACAGGCGTGAACCTGCTGGTCGATGGTGCGATCAGCCGCCGGGTGAATTTCTGAATGAAGGCGGTCGCCTTCCTGCGCGCGGTCAATGTCGGCGGTACCGGCAGAGTCCCAATGGCGGAGCTAAAAGCGTTGGCCGAAGACATCGGCCTCGCCGAACCGGCGACATTGTTGCAATCGGGGAATCTTGTGTTCGAAGCGGGCGGCAAAACGCCGGACGCTCTCGAAAAGCTTTTAGAGCGAGAAATCGCCAAGACGTTCAAAGTCGAAACCGACATCATGGTGCGCACATCGCGGCAACTCAAGGCGGCAATAGAACGCAATCCCTTTTCGAAAGAGGCAAAGAACGATCCCGCCCGCCTGCACGTCCATTTCCTGAAGACGCCCGCGAAGCCAGCCGCCGTTGCTGCGCTGACCAAGGCGATCAAAGGGCCGGAAAGCGTTAAGGGCACAGGCGGCGAGATCGTCATCTACTATCCCGATGGTGCGGGAAATTCGAAACTCACCAATGCCGTGATCGAACGGCATCTGGGCGCGCGCGGCACATCGCGAAACTGGAACACGGTCACAAAGCTGGCGGAGATGACATGAGCGGCAAGGCGCGGGGACGCAAATCCATTTTCATCACGGGCGCTGCCAGCGGCATGGGCCGCGAGACGGCGAAGCTGTTTCACGCCAAG
>DATCFN010000103.1:0-2142 GCA_036509475.1 Rhizomicrobium sp.
CTGGCGGCGGTACGGGCGTAACATGAAATCCTCATCCTGAAGAGCGCGCCCTTGCGCGCGTCTCGAAGGATGGGAGCGGCGGGAATGACAGACGGGGCTTATCTCTACATCGTCAAATGTCGGGACGGCAGCTTTTATGTCGGAACGACGCGTTCGAATCTCGAAATGAGAATTGCGCAACACAATGCTGGGACGTTTCGGGGATATACTGAATCCCGACGGCCTGTCGAACTGGTCTTTTCGGAATGGTTCGATCGTGTCACGGACGCCATCGAAGCTGAAGGACGCCTCAAGGGATGGAGTCGTGCGAGGAAGCTGGCGTACATCCGCGGTGACATCGCATCGCTGCGACAACTGGCAAAACGCAAGTCGCCTGTGAAAAAGTCGGCTGCCGACTCCTCATCCTGAGAGCGTGAGAATCTTTTGACGATGAGCATTTGCCACGGCCGGTGTGCTGTGATTCGGTTGCACCGGGCGCGAAGCAGGGTCTGACGATGGCTGACGAGCAATTGTTCGAGGGTTTACCCGAGCAGGAAAGACCGCGGGCCGAGGGGCGCGGTGCGCTGCGGCTGCGGGTGCCGGAACGCCGTCAGATCGGCATGCAAGTAGCGGCATTGGATGATCTGATTTCGGAGGATCATCCGGTACGCTCGGTTTGGGCGTTCGTCGAGGGGCTCGATCTGTCGGGGTTGCACGACGTCGTTAAGGCGCGCGAGGGCCAGCCCGGACATCCGCCGGCAGCGCCGGAACTGATGTTGGGGCTTTGGCTATGGGCCACGGTCGATGGGGTGGGCAGCGCCCGCCAGCTGGATCGGCTGTGCCGCGATCATCTGGTCTATCGCTGGTATGCGGCGGGGTGTCGATGAACTATCGCAGCCTGTCGAACTTCCGGATCGCCCATATGACGGTTCTGGAGCGGCTTCTGGCGCAGGGCGTCGCCTCGATGGTTCAGGCTGGGTTGGTGTCGTCCGACACGTTGGCGCAGGATGGCTTGCGGGTGCGCGCGGGGGCCGGGGCGAGTTCGTTCCGCCGGCGCGCGCGGCTTGGTGAGCTGCATGCGGCGGCGCAGGCGCGGGTGGAACGCCTGCGCGCTGAAGTCGAGACGGATCCGGCGGCTGGCGATCGCCGCCAGCGCGCGGCAAAGGAGCGTGGCGCCCGCGAGCGCGAGGCGCGGATCGCGGCGGCGCAGGAGCGCATGAAGGAACTGGAGGCCGAGCGGGAACGGCGAGAGAAGACCAACAAGAAACAGGTAGCCAAGCAGAAAGAGCCGCGCGCTTCGACCGCCGATGCCGACGCGCGGGTAATGAAGATGGCTGATGGTGGATGGCGCCCGGCTTATAACATGCAGATCATATCGGCGCCGGAACACCAGGTGATCGTTGCGGTCGACATCGATACCAGCGGCTCGGATCGCGGCCTGGCACAACCGGGGATCGAGACGGTGCACGCTGAAGGCTACCAGCCTTCCAACTATCTGGTCGATGGCGGCTTCGCTAAAAACGACGACATCGATTGGGCCCATGCCAAAGATATCAAGCTGTGGTGCCCGGCGGGGCAAACCAAACACGGCACGGACTCTTATGCGCCGAAGAAGGGTGACGGTGTTGGCGTCGCGGATTGGCGTCAACGCATGCAGAGCGAAGACGGCAAGACATTCTACCGACTACGCGCCGAGCACGAATGCATCAATGCCCATGCCCGCCGTATGGGTCTGCGCCAGCTATCCTTGCGCGGCAAGCTCAAGGCCCGCATCCATCTGCTGTGGTTCGCGGTCGCTCACAACATGATGCGCTTCCTCGCCTTGCACGCCAGGGCGCTGCTAGCGGCATAACCACGGGAAACCCTTGCCAGCAGGCGGCTCACAAAGCGGCCAGCACCGGCTTAGCATCGGGATGCCTTGGCCGTCATTCGGTGCCGGTTCAATCGAAAAATTCCGCGGTCGCCGTCATCCAGCCCATCAAATACAAAATTCTCAGGGCAAGAGCGAAACATTCTCACCCTCTGAGGAGGGGCCTCTTGGCCGCGTCTCGAAGGATGGATGGAGAAAGAACGGTGCTACAGCCATCCTTCGAGACGCCGCTTCGCGGCTCCTCAGAGGGTGAGAATGTTTCGCTCTTGCCCTGAGAATTTTGTATTTGATGG
>DATCFN010000104.1:0-3777 GCA_036509475.1 Rhizomicrobium sp.
TGGGTCTGTTCAACGACCTGCAGAATGAATCGTCGGTCGTCGGCAATTTCCCGCAGATATTGATGATGCGCGACTTCGGCACGGAAGAGCAAAAGAGGACGTTGCTGCCCGCGATGCTGGAAGGCAAAGCGCGCATCGGCTTCGGCCTCACCGAGCCCAAGCACGGTTCCGACGCGACGTGGATGGAAACGCGCGCGGTGAAAGACGGCAATGGCTGGCGCATCAATGGCGAGAAAATGTGGAACACCGGCGTGCATGTGGCGACGCATGACATGGTGTTCTGCCGAACCTCCGGTGCGGATGGCGAAGCGCGCGGACTAACCTGCCTGATTGTGCCGATGAATTCCGAAGGCGTGAAGATCGAAGAATATATGTGGACCTTCAACATGCCGACGGACCACGCGCGCGTGTCGTTCACGAATGTCTGGGTGCCGGACAGCGCGGTGTTCGGGCCGGTCGATAACGGCCTCGTCCTCGCGCGGCATTTTGTTCACGAGAACAGGATTCGCCAGGCGGCGTCGGGCGTCGGCGCGGCACAATACTGCATCAATGAGAGCATCGACTATGCCAACACGCGAAAGCCTTTCGGCAAGCCGCTGTCGCGCAACCAGGCGATCCAGTGGCCGCTGGTCGAGCTTCAGACCGAGGCGGAAATGGTGCGCTGGCTGATCTATCGCACGGCGTGGGAGATGGATCGCATGACCGGGCCGGAGATTCAGCTCTATCTCTCAGACAAAGTTTCCATGTGCAACTATCGCGGCAACCGTCTCGTGTGCGAGGCGGCCGACTGGGCGATGCAGGTGCATGGCGGCTGGGGCTATTCGCGTCACAAGCAATTCGAGCACATTTACCGCCATCACCGCCGCTATCGCATCACCGAAGGCTCCGAGGAAATCCAGAAACGCAATGTCGCCGGGCACATGTTCGGATTCATCGGCAAAAACCGGCCCAGGGATTGATGCGTAAAATTTGAATCAATTCCCGCCGCCGCATTTAACCGCGGTGCAATGCGGTTCGCCTAGATTTTCATTTCGACTACGACGTGTGCCGGGGGCGGTTACGTGGTCCTGCTTCACAGGGACTGGGATGCAAGCTCTAGGACTCATTTGGGGAGACGTTGACCCCTTCGCGCGCGACTTCGAGGAGACGTGCACGATTTTGCGCGAGCCGGTTCATTTCGGCGCGCGATTGCTTTTCAACCATTGGCGCGAGAAGCAGGCGACGGGCGGCATGGTCGTCGGCCGCGATCTTCCCGCGCGCGAACTGTCGCCCGCGCTGCGCAATCTGGTTCTCTACGAACCCATCGCTGGATGCCGCGACTTTCACGTGCGGCTGGCGGGCAGCGCGCTGCTGCGCCGGTTCGGCCGTGACATCACCGGCATGAACCTGTCGGATTTGTTCGAGGGCGGCGCATTCGAACAGCATCGCAGCGAGATGGCGAATATGATTTCGGAGCGGCGTCATTTTTGCGTCGATGTGATGCTGAAGAAAACCCGCCGCAACAGCCTGCATTTCGAAGTGCTGGGCCTGCCGGTTCTGGCGGAGAGCGGCGCGCGCTGGGCGCTGGCGGGCATTTTCTATCACGACTGGGTGGGATAGCGTCCGGGCGCCGACACGCGCGAGGACGCTTTGCACAAGACTCTCAACATCGCCCATCGCGGCGGCGCCGGACTGATGCCCGAGAACACACTGGCGGCTTTCCGCGATGCGGTGGCGCGCGGTGCGGACGGTGCGGAGCTTGACGTTCAGTTGAGCAAGGACGGCGAGGTGGTGGTCTATCACGACTATCGCCTGAAGCCGCAGATCACGCGGCTGGACGGCGCGTGGCTCACCAAGCCGACGCCTCGCATCAAGGATTTGATCCTGGGCGAGTTGCAGGCTTTCGATATCGGACGCTGCGATCCGGCGAGCGATTACGCGCGCGATCATTCCGATGTGAAAGCACAGGACGGCGAGCGGATACCAACGCTGGCGGACGTCGTGCGTATCGCCAAAACCGCCAAGCAGGATTTCTGGCTTCAGGTCGAGTTGAAGACGTCTTTCGCGGAACGCGAAGCGGGCCCCGATCCCATCGCTTTGGCGGATGCAACGGTCGCGGTGCTGCGCGCGGAGAATTATCTGCACCGCACGATCTTCGTCGGCTTCGACTGGCCGGGACTGTTGCACGCAAAAAAACTGGCGCCCGATACGCAATGCTGGTTCACGACATTGGCGCAAAGCTGGTTTGAAGAGGGCACGCCGCCGCCGCAGGACGATCCACCTGCCGAACCGGCGCTGATGATGCTGCGTCACTGGGCGAAGACCGGCACGTCGCCCTGGGCTGGCGGCTACGACGCGGCGAATTACGGTGGCTCGATCCGCAAGGCGATCAAGGCGGCGGGCGGCGACGGCTGGTTTCCAACCTATGGCGATGCGACGCCGGAAGCGGTCGCCGAAGCGCGCGCGCTGGGCTTGAAAGTCGGCGCGTGGACGGTGGACGATCCAAAGGATATGCGCGCGCTTGTCGATCGCGGATTGGACGCTTTGTGTACCGACCGGCCGGATATTCTCGCGCCATTTGTGAAATAGGGGGGAAACGATGCGTGCTTTCGGTCTGATGCTAGCGGGTATTGTTCTTCTTGCGCTGCCGGCCACCGCCGCGCTGGCCTCGCAGACAATTGCGCTGCCGGACAAATCAGACACGATCATCATGCCGTCTGGCAGCCCGTTGCACTTCCATGCCTTCAACACGGAAAACGGCGCGACATTCGACGGTCCGGTTATGATTTCCGGCACGTATTATTACGGCAACAATCCCATCGATGACGGCGAGCCCCTGGAACGCGCGCTCTACTTCATGCCGGACAAAGCCTCGGCCGCGCGCTTGCCCCGCTTCGGCGACCACGGCCAGCCCACCAGCATTTTTGTGGAGAACAGCACGGCCTTTGCCAAGGCGGTCATTCCGGCCACCACGCTCGCGCAATTCAAACGGAATTCCGCGAAATATGTATCGGGCGAAGCCGATATCTGGGTGGACCACTTTGAAGTGAGTATCGAATGCGATACGCCGTCCTTCACCGCGCATTTTCTTTCCGTCGCCCATCCGCCGCAACGCTTGGCGATGGCGGACATGCCGGACACCGGTTGCTAGCCTTTGGGCGTTCCCGGCAGATCGCCGATATGTTGCGCCCATTCCAGCGCGGAGTTGCACCAGATCTGCTTGTGCGCCGGAATTTGCGCGCGCTGCTTCACCATGCCGAGGCGAAGATTGTAGAGCGCCGGATCTTCCGCGGCGCTGGAATAGACCGGCGATCCGCAATCGCCGCAAAATCCTTGCGCTCGCTTCGTGCCGCTCTCGGCCGTCTTGATATAGATTTTCGGCTCACCGCGCCGAATGTGGAACTCTTCGGCTCTGGCCGGAACGCTGGCGCGAAACGGCGAGCCTGACAGCGTCTGGCAATCGGTGCAGTTGCAGATACTCGCCTTGGCGGGATCGATATGGGCTTCATACGCGATCTTGCCGCAGAGGCACTCGCCCTCGATTTTCATGGCTTTACTCCAGCGTTGCGCCGCGCAGTATATACGGACCAACACATCGGATGATCCACATGGCCGGCCTGTTTTCCGAATTTCGTTTGAAAGACGTCACGCTCAGGAACCGCATCGCGGTTTCGCCGATGTGCCAGTATTCCGCCAATGACGGCGTGCCGAATGACTGGCATCTCGTCCATCTGGGCGCGCGTGCCGTTGGCGGCGCGGCGCTGGTGATCGCGGAAGCGACGGCGGTATCGCCCGAAG
>DATCFN010000105.1:0-2435 GCA_036509475.1 Rhizomicrobium sp.
CACGGCGATATGTGGCGTGACTTCACTTTCATCGACGATATCGTAGCCGGCGTAATCGCGGCACTGGATCTTCCCCCTGATGGTGACGCTCCACATCGTGTCTATAATCTGGGCAATCACCGCTGTGAAAAATTGGTCGACTTTATTGCAGAGATCGAGTGTGCGATGGGCCGGAAGGCTCAGATTCGCTACGAGCCAATGCAATTAGGTGATGTGGCTAAAACTTATGCGGATATTTCGGAAAGCCAGCGCGACCTCGACTTCCAACCTAAGACATCGATTGCCGAGGGAATTCCACGCTTTATCGCCTGGTTCAAGGAATACCACGGCCTCTGAATGCTTGCGCTAAGTCGCGGAATTCGGATGCAAGGCCAAGAGGCTCCGACCAATTTAGCAATTCGCGAGTGGTGCTGTCGTCCACTTCGAGATCGGATGCGAAACGGTCGATGATTGCGCCTCGGCCGGCAAGCGCCGCCGCAAGCCGCAGTACCCTTTCTGGAATCGCGACGAGACGCGCCTTGCAACCCATCGTCGCGCCGATCGCTGCAGCTAGTCCAGCCGTGGAAAACGCCTCACCGCTTCGTACGAGGAACACGCGGCCCGGCGCTTCCCGATGAGTTAGGAGTTTGCAGAGCAGATCGGCGAGGTCGGTGACGCCGACAAGATGACGCCGGTTGTGTGTAAATGTGCCTAGTGGAAGCGGATAACCGCGCGCAATGGCCTTGGTGAGGGCAGCGAGATTTCCCGAAGATTTGGCGCCTACCACCAAAGGTGGGCGCACGATAACTACCTCGAGACCCGTTTCTTCGGCAATCGCTTTGAGATCAGCTTCGGCATCCCTTTTCGAGCGGCCATAGGCATCTTCGGGTCGCGGAGTATCGTCCGGTGTGAAGCGCTTTGCTAAGCTGCGTTCGCCATTGACTTTGATAGACGAGACAAAGACGAAGCGTCGTGCACCCGCTGCGTGCGCGGCGCGGGCTAGCGCCGCCGTGTAGTGGCGGTTACCCTTCTGAAAGCGCGATTGAGCTGCAGCACTCTGTGACGCGCCGTTTGCGGTCAACGCGGAAGCATGCAGCACTGCATCGACGCCGTCGAGCGCCGTACTGAAGAAGGGCTTGGGCGTCTCTATATCCGCGCCGTCCGCAAATGCCGCTCCCGGTCCGCGCCAGGCTGCCGGGCTTCGGGTGAGCACCCGCAATTCCATGTCGGTTTGACATGCCAGCCGTGCGGCGACGGCGGAACCGACGAAACCGCCGGCGCCCGTGATCAGCACCCGCATCGCTCTACCCGCCTCACGCTAGCGCCTCCTTTATCTCGCGATAATGGCCCTCTAACACGCCGCGATAGACCTCGAGGGTGTGTCGCGCTTGCTCGGCGCGCGAATAGGAGGGGGCAGCCTCGACGCAGCGGGCCCGCAGGCGTTGCATGGCCTTCGGGTCCTGTGCGACTTGCAGCACGGCTTCGGCCAGCGCCTGGGCATCTTCGGCCGGCACCAACAAGCCACAGCCGGCGTCCTCGACGATCCCCGACGCTTCGCCGACCGGCCCAAAGAACAGAATCGGCACGCCCATGCCCATGGCTTCAAATATCTTCGACGGAATTACGCCGGTGAAGAGTGGAATGTTTCGTAAGCTTACCAGCGCCAGATCGGCAAGGCTCCACCAATCAGGCATTTCCACTTTGGGTCGCGCGCCGGTTAGAACGACATTGGTAAGACAATCCTTTTCCTTACGCGTATTTAGCTCCTTGCGCTTGGCGCCATCACCAACGAAAAGGAAGGCGATCTCGGGAGATCTCTTTTCCAACCGTTGCGCTGCGTCTAGTACGCGATCGAGCGCATGGGCAAGGCCGTGCGTACCGATATAGGCGACAATGAACTTTTCCTTGAGACCCCATTCGGCCGCGAGCGCTTCATTGCGCGGGCGCGGCGCGTAGTGTGTGAGGTCGACGCCGTTGCGGATCACCACTATTTTATCCGGCCGGATGCCTCGCGAGATGAGGTCACGCTTGAAATCGGCCGTTAGCGCTATTACCGCATCGGCGCGACGATAGAGGAACAGTTCGAATTTCTCCATCAGTCGCAGGAATAGGTTGGGCGCCATCGCCCCTAGCGCCGTTATCGAGGCAGGCCACAAGTCGCCGAGTTCAAATACATACGGCAAACGCCGCATCATTGCATGCGCCCAAGCGCCTACCGCGCAGAAGAATTGTGGGGAGGTCGAAGTAACAATGTCCGGCCGCGGCTCGAAGAAGGCGGCCAAGAAGCTCGATATCATGAAAGAGAAAAAGGCCAGCATACGCGTTAGCGTGCGATCATTGGGAGTGATCAGGCTCCATACCCGCACGACGCGCACACCTTCGATGTCTTCACTCTGGCGCAGGCGGTTGCGGTAGCCGGGATAGAGCCGGCCTTGCGGAAAATTGGGATTGCAAGT